>NZ_BAAGYK010000115.1:14922-15744 GCF_054779355.1 Azotobacter armeniacus | reverse complement strand
CCCGGCGTGCTGGCGATGCTGCTGACCACCAAGTACGTCGACGGCCTGCCGCTGCACCGCTTCGAGAAGGTGCTCGCCCGCCACGGCGTCGAGATCCCCCGGCAGACCCTGGCGCGCTGGGCGATCCGCTGCGCCGGGCAGCTGCAACCCTTGCTCAACCTGATGCGCGACCGGCTGCTGGAAGGCCCGGTGATCCACTGCGACGAGACGCGGGTGCAGGTGCTCAAGGAGCCGGACCGGGATCCCTCCAGCCAGTCCTGGATGTGGGTACAGACCGGCGGCCCGCCGGAGCAGCCGGTCGTCCTCTTCGACTACAGCCCCAGCCGGGCACAGGAGGTGCCCTTGCGCCTGCTCGCCGGCTACCGCGGCTACCTGATGACCGACGACTACGCCGGCTACAACGCCCTGGCCGCGCAACCGGGCATCGAGCGCCAGGGCTGCTGGGCCCATGCCCGGCGCAAGTTCGTCGAGGCGCAGCAGGTGCAGCCCAAAGGCAAGATCGGGCGCGCCGACCAGGCGTTGGCCTGGATCAATCGGCTCTATGCCATCGAGCGCGAACTCAGGCAGGCCAGCGATGCCGAACGCCTGGAGGCGCGCCAGCAGCGCAGCCTGCCGGTCCTCGCCCAGCTCAAGGCCTGGCTGGACAAGACCCAGCCGCAGGTCACGGCGCAGACTGCCCTGGGCAAGGCGGTGAACTACCTGGCCAGCAACTGGAGCCGGCTCATTCGCTATACCGAGGCGGGCTACCTGCCGATCGACAACAACCGTGCCGAACGGGCCATTCGCCCGTTCGTCATCGGCCGCAAGAACTGGCTGTTCAGC
>NZ_BAAGYK010000115.1:859-14912 GCF_054779355.1 Azotobacter armeniacus | reverse complement strand
AGGCGCGACGGCCAGCGCGCAGCTCTACAGCCTGGTGGAAACCGCCAGGGCCAACGGGCAGGAGCCCTACGCCTGGCTGCGCCACGTCCTCGAACGCCTGCCGGAAGCGCAAGGCGTCGAAGACTACGAGGCGCTGCTGCCGTGGAACTGCACTCCGACGGCGCCACTGTAAAAGACCGGCACGGCCGTCAACAGATGGGGTTTATGGATCGCTTACATCGATTTCACGGCAATACGCACCACCCACGCCTCTTCCAGTGCCAGGAAAAAAGGAGACCGAAGAACCGGCAGACCACACCCTGGGGCGCGGCCGGGGCTGCCTGACGACAGGATCACGGGGTCTGCGACGTCAATCCTGTACCTCTGCGCTTCTCGCTGCCTCCAGGCCCGGCGAGTGATATCTGCCAGGCTCAGCCTCTACTGAAGCAGGTCCGAATTCCCGGCAAGCCAGGTCGCCATCGCAAGCGTTACCGCTGGTTGCTCGCCGACAAGGACTATGACGCGGAACCTCTGCGGCAGTACTTTCCGCACAAGACTTAAAGTCGCTCTTAATTACTGTCTTAGCCTTCAAGGCCAAGTGTATTTTCATTTGACGCGCACTGAAAAGCATTAATTGAGGATTTTTGATTCATATGAAAACACTATTCTCAATTACCAACAAGGCTGGCCAATTCATAAGCTCACAGACGGAGCGACAGCCTGTACTCATTAGTCTGATCCTAATTATCGGAATGATATACATCATCTCTGCAAGCCTTGTTGGCGTGCATAAGTTCAGCCAAGACAGCTGGTCATATTTTGAGCTATCAAAAAGTGTTTTTTCCGGCGATTTTTACAGATTCAATACAATCCGCAGTCATTTTGCAGAAACATATTCAGCGGCCTTCCCGATGGGTTATCCGGTAGCGCTTTCAGCCATCCAACTGATTGCAGGCAAAGCTCCTGAGGCGGCTCTCCTTCTTAACTGCCTGATTGTGGTTGCGACCGCTTACATTTTAATAAAAATCTCCGATGAGATTCAGCTTCCTCGTATCTATGGGATTTCAATAGCTTTTTCCCTGCTTTTCTACATTCCTTATATAGATGAAGCTCTTGCAGGAAGATCCATGCCCTTGGCGATCCTTCTGTTCTCACTTGCAGGCCTTAACTATCTGCGAGGATTTTTTTGGGGGGCCGGGATTTTTCTAGGCCTTTCTGCCTTGGTGCGCTTCGACTTTCTAGTGCACTCGATCATCTTCCTGCTGGCAGGATCACTTAACAAATGGCATGAACCCAAGATATTTCTCCTTATGGTATCTGGCTTTTTTATTGGAATTATCCCTTGGCCTTTTTACAGTTATCTTCATTTCGGCAAGTTCTGGATATCCGACAACTCCTGGGTTGCAATGTCGGCTTTGCCAGCCCGCGTACTCGACTACCCTGCGACGCCCATTGTTTCAGCATCGGAGAATTTCACGCTATGGCTAAGCAGGGTAACAAATAACACTTACGGCCTTTTAAAGGATGCCGCACGGGCATGCATGTTCTTTCCATTGTTGCCAGTGCTCCTGGGGGTGGCTCTCTGCAAGATCCGATACAGCACAAAGGCCATTAATGCAAGATTGGCAATTGGCGCCATACTTATAGCTTCCGCCACTCTCCCATATTTACTAACCGGATACTTTACCATTCGCTATTATGCACCACACTTGCTGTGCGCAGCATTTCTTCTCGCAAAGCATATTGTTCGCACAAAAGACATCCGCATCGCGTGGCTATCAACCGAGGGAATAGTAGTTATCTCTGTTTTCTTCGCACTTACTATCGGTCTTTTCTATTTGTCAAAATCCACGCTATCCGGCTACGCACGAACCGATGACATGCGGAAAGAGCTACAGATAATTGAATCACTCAGGCAGTGTCACGTCTTGAATCCGGAGTTAACCTACATATTTGATCCGGCCTCAGGGCTGAATTACTTCAAATACGGAGCAATAACTGGCATGAGAGCAGCTGGATTACCAGCCAATTTTCGCAGAATGAGTGAAAATCAAAAGGAAGATTTTTTTTCACATATGATGCCTTATGCATGGATTGAAGCTTTTTCAAATAACAGTCAATGTCCGAGCGCTCGAAAAAATTGAGTACAACACCCGCGAGACTCGATGCTGTGGCCGCGCCCCCCTGCTGGAGCAGGTTGCCCGCCACGGGCACGGAGTGCCGGGAATGAGTGGTGACCTTGTGCTTCCGGACCGCCCTGGCCCGTAGCCCCTGGCGCCACATCGAAGCGGTGATCGTCTTGCGATTGCAAGGCAGTCCCGTTTCGCGCAGATCGCGGCAGAACCATGGAAACCCGCTACGGCATCCGTATTCCCTCCCGCTCTTGGCACATTGGCCGCCCCTCCCCCCTCATCTCCCGCCCTCCAAGCGCATGGTCGTCCGCACCAGGCGCTGCTCCTCCTGCTCGATCTCCCTGAGACTGTCGCGAATACCATGGATGTGGTCGCGGGCGGCGCGCTGGGCCTGTTCCGGCAGGCGCTCGATCAGCGCGTGGTAGAGGCGCGCATGCTGGCGGTCGAGCTGCCTCTTGCAGTGCGGGCGGTGGTATAGGTTGTTCACCGAGGCGAACACCGTGTTCAGCATGAGGTCGGTGAGTGACTGCAGGGTGTGCAGCAGCACCGGGTTGTGTGCGGCCTCGCAGACCGCCAGGTGGAAGGCGTGGTCCAGCCGCGCGTGTTCGCGCGGGTCGATGCTCTCGGGCGGGGCGGCCTGGGCGGCGACCATTTCCCCGTAGCGCCGGCCGAGCCGGATGAAATCCGCCTCGGTACCGCGCAGGGCGGCCAGACGCGCCGACTCACCCTCCAACAGGACGCGCACTTCCAGCAGGTCGTAGAGGGTGCGCGACTGCGAGGCGAACAGGTGCAGCAGCGGACTGGTGTCGCCGCCGTCAGACAACTGCGCGACGAAGGAGCCGCGCCCCTGGGCCGTCTCGATGATGCCGCGCCCGCGCAGCACGCGCAGGCCCTCGCGCAGCGCCGAGCGGGAGATGCCCAGCCGGTCGCACAGGCGCCGCTCCGAGGGCAATGCCTGGCCGACCTTGAGCACGCCGTCGACGATCAGTTGCTCGATGCGCTGGGCCACCACATCGGCGACCTGGCGGCGTTCGACGGCTGTTTCGGGGAGCATGCGGGAATCTCTCATGGCTGGTCGGACCAGTGCGAAGGGACATGAAGCCGAGCGAAGCCTATCCGCAGGCAGCCCAGTCTGGATAGGGGCCTTGCCGGACGGCCGGGACGACTGCCCCCACAAACTGGTAGGACCAGTATGCCCTTCGCTGGACGGCCGGCACTGCCGGGTCGATGCTGCCCGGGCTGCAGACACAGGTCACGAGCCGAGCGAACAACAACAATATCCCGTCTGATCGAGTCCATCATGAACATCCTCTACGACGAGCGCGTCGATGGCGCGCTGCCTCAGGTCGACAAGGCCGCCCTGCTCGCCGAGTTGCTCGAGCGGCTGCCCGGCCTGGACATCCTCCACCGCGAGGAAGACCTCAAGCCCTACGAATGCGACGGCCTTTCGGCCTACCGCAGCACGCCGATGCTGGTGGTGCTGCCCGAGCGCGTCGAGCAGGTCGAAGCCCTGCTCAGGCTCTGCCACCGCCGCCAGGTGCCGGTGGTGGCGCGCGGCGCCGGCACCGGCCTGTCCGGCGGCGCTCTGCCGCTGGAACAGGGCATCCTGCTGGTGATGGCGCGCTTCAATCAGATTCTCGAAGTCAATCCTGAAGGACGCTTCGCCCGCGTCCAGCCGGGCGTGCGCAACCTGGCGATTTCCCAGGCGGCGGCGCCCTTCAACCTCTACTACGCGCCCGATCCGTCGTCGCAGATCGCCTGCTCGATCGGCGGCAACGTGGCGGAGAACGCTGGCGGCGTGCACTGCCTGAAATATGGCCTGACCGTGCACAACCTGCTGAAGGTCGAGGTCCTCAGCGTCGAGGGCGAGCGCCTGACCCTGGGTTCCGACGCCCTGGACAGCCCCGGCTTCGATCTGCTCGCCCTGTTCAACGGCTCAGAAGGCATGCTCGGCATCATCACCGAGGTGACGGTGAAACTGCTGCCCAAGCCGCAGATGGCCAAGGTGCTGCTGGCCAGCTTCGACTCGGTGGAGAAGGCCGGCCGCGCGGTGGGCGACATCATCGCCGCCGGCGTGATCCCCGGAGGCCTGGAGATGATGGACAACCTGGCGATCCGCGCCGCCGAGGACTTCATCCACGCCGGCTACCCGGTGGACGCCGAGGCCATCCTGCTCTGCGAGCTGGACGGCGTGGAAGCCGACGTGCACGACGACTGCGAACGGGTGCGCCAGGTGCTCGCCCAGGCCGGCGCGACCGAGGTGCGCCTGGCCCGCGACGAGGCCGAGCGGGCGAAGTTCTGGGCCGGGCGCAAGAACGCCTTCCCGGCGGTCGGACGCCTGTCGCCGGACTATTACTGCATGGACGGCACCATCCCGCGCCGCGAACTGCCCGGCGTGCTCAGGGGCATCGCCGAACTCTCCGCCGAATACCGCCTGCGCGTGGCCAACGTGTTCCATGCCGGCGACGGCAACATGCATCCCCTGATCCTGTTCGACGCCAACCGGCCCGGCGAGCTGGAACGCGCCGAGGCTCTCGGCGGCAGGATTCTCGAGCTGTGCGTGGCGGTGGGCGGCAGCATCACCGGCGAGCACGGCGTCGGCCGCGAGAAGATCAACCAGATGTGCGCCCAGTTCAACGCCGACGAGCTGACCCTGTTCCACGCGGTGAAGGCGGCCTTCGACCCCGAACGCCTGCTCAACCCCGGCAAGAACATCCCCACCCTGCACCGCTGCGCCGAGTTCGGCGCCATGCACGTGCACCACGGCCGGCTGCCCTTCCCCGAACTGGAGCGTTTCTGATGAGCCCGTCCTCCCTCGACGCCAGCGCCGAGCTGCTGGAGCAGGTCAACCAGGCGATCGCCGCGCGTACCCAGCTGCGCATCCGCGGCGGCGACAGCAAGGCCTTCCTCGGCCACGCGGTGGCCGGCGAGCCGCTGGACACCCGCCGGCACCGCGGCATCGTCAGCTACGACCCCACAGAACTGGTGGTCACCGTGCGCGCCGGCACGCCGCTCGCCGAGCTGGAGCAGGCGCTCGCCGAGCAAGGTCAGCTGCTCGCCTGCGAGGCGCCGCACTTCGGCACGGCCACGGTGGGCGGCATGGTCGCGGCCGGGCTGTCCGGCCCGCGCCGGCCCTGGGCTGGTGCGGTACGCGACTTCGTCCTCGGCACGCGGCTGATCACCGGCCACGGCAAGCACCTGCACTTCGGCGGCGAGGTGATGAAGAACGTCGCCGGCTACGACCTGTCGCGCCTGCTGGCCGGCAGCTTTGGCTGCCTCGGGGTGATCACCGAAGTCTCGCTCAAGGTGCTGCCGCGGCCGCGTGCCTGCGCCAGCCTGCGCCTGGCGATGAATGTCGGGCGGGCGCTGACCAGGCTGGCCGAGTGGGGCCAGCAGCCGATTCCGCTCAGCGCCGCCTGCCACGATGGCGAGGCCCTGTACCTGCGCCTGGAGGGCAGCGAAGGCTCGCTGGCCGTGGTCCGCCAGCGCCTGGGCGGTGAGGTGCTGGACGACGGCTTCTGGGACGATTTGTGCGAGCGGCGCCTGGCCTTCTTCGCCGACCCGCGGCCGCTGTGGCGCCTGTCGCTGCCCAACGCCGTCCTGCCGCTGGCACTGCCCGGCACCCAACTGATCGACTGGGGTGGCGCCCAGCGCTGGCTGAAGTCGGATGCCGGGGCCGACGAGATCCGCGCCATCGCTGCCGAGGTCCGCGGCCATGCCAGCTGCCACAGCGCCGGCGTCTGCGACAGCCCCTTTCACCCGCTACCCGCGCCGCTCATGCGCTACCACCGCCAGCTCAAGGCGCAACTGGACCCGCAGGGGATCTTCAACCCGGGCCGGCTGTACGCGGAGCTCTGAGATCAGACCATGCAAACCCATCTGAGTGAACAGGCCCTGGCCCTGCCGCGCGGTGCCGAAGCCGAACGCATCCTGCGCAGCTGCGTGCACTGCGGCTTCTGCAACGCCACCTGCCCGACCTATCAGCTCTTGGGCGACGAGCTGGACGGCCCGCGCGGGCGCATCTACCTGATCAAGCAGGTGCTGGAGGACGCCGAGCCCAGCGCCAGCACCCGCGAGCACCTGGACCGCTGCCTGACCTGCCGCAACTGCGAAACCACCTGCCCGTCCGGTGTGCAGTACCACCATCTGCTGGACATCGGCCGCGCGCTGGTCGAGGAGCGGGTGCCACGCCCTCTCGGCCAGCGTGTGCTGAACGCCGGGCTGCGCACGCTGCTACCCCATCCGGGCGTCTTCAAAGCCCTGCTGCGCAGCGGCGAACGCTTCCGTCCGCTGCTGCCGACAACGCTCAAGGCCAAGTTGCCGCGCCAGATACGCCCAGCCAAGGCGCGCCCGCAGCCGCAGCATGCGCGGCGAGTCCTGATGCTCAAAGGTTGCGTGCAGCCCGGTCTGTCGCCGAACACCAACGCTGCGGCCAGCCGCGTGCTCGACCGCCTCGGGATCAGCGTGACACCGGTTCGCGAAGCCGGCTGCTGCGGCGCCCTGGACTATCACCTGAACGCCCAGGACGCCGGCCTCGAGCGCGCCCGCCGCAATATCGACGTCTGGTGGCCGGTCATCGAGGCCGGCGCCGAAGCTATCGTGCAGACCGCCAGCGGCTGCGGCGCCTTCATCAAAGACTACGGCCACCTGCTGGCCGACGATCCGCGTTACGCCGCCAAGGCCCGCCAGGTCAGCGAACAGACCCGCGACCTGGTGGAAGTACTGCGCGGCGAGCCACTGGAGAAGCTCGGCATCCATGCCGACCTGCGCCTGGCCTTTCACTGCCCCTGCACCCTGCAGCATGCCCAGAAACTCGGCGGCGCCGTCGAGGAGGTGCTCACGCGCCTCGGCTTCCAGGTCACCGCGGTGCCGGATGCGCACCTCTGCTGCGGCTCGGCCGGCACCTACTCGCTGACCCAGCCCGCACTGTCGCGCCGACTGCGCGACAACAAGCTCAACGCCCTGGAAAGCGGCCAGCCCCAGCTGATCGCCACCGCCAACATCGGCTGCCAGATCCACTTGGACAGCGCCGGCCGCACCCCGGTGCGGCACTGGATCGAGCTGGTCGAAGAAGCCCTGACTCAACCGGAGAACCTCTCATGCATAGCAAAGCAGTACTGACCCAGACCGAAGTCGCGCGGATGCTCGCCGCCGCCCGCACCGAAGCGCAGAACAACCAGTGGGCCGTGAGCATCGCGGTGGTCGACGACGGCGGCCACCCGCTGGCCCTGGAGCGCCTTGACGGTAGCGCACCGGTGAGTGCCTACATCGCCATGGAGAAGGCCCGCAGCTCCGCCCTCGGCCGCCGCGACTCCAAGGTCTACGAGGAAATGATCAACGGCGGACGCACCGCCTTCCTCTCGGTACCGCTAATCAGCGCCACCCTGGAGGGCGGCGTGCCGGTCGTGGTCGGCGGCCAGGTGGTCGGCGCCGTCGGCGTGTCCGGGGTGCGCTCCGATCAGGATGCCCAGGTGGCCAGGGCCGGCACGCAGGCCATCGCCGAGTGACCTCAACGAGCAGAACAAAAACTGGAGAACATCACCAATGGGCAAGCGCATCACCCATCACCGTCTGCAAGTCGCCGAGAATCTGGCCCGCTTCATCGAAAACGAAGTGTTGCCGGGCACCGGCCTGGATACCGCCAGGTTCTGGCAGGGCTTCGACGCCCTGGTCCACGAGCTGGCGCCAAAAAACCGCGCACTGCTCGCTGAACGCGACCACCTGCAGGCCGAACTGGACGCCTGGCACCACAGCAATCCCGGCCCGATACGCGACCTGGCGGCCTACCGCGCCTTCCTCGAAGGCATCGGCTACCTGCTGCCGAGACCGCAGCAGGTAACAGCCAGCACCGCCAACGTCGACCGCGAGATCGCCGTGCAGGCCGGTCCGCAGCTGGTGGTGCCGATGTCCAACGCGCGCTACGCGCTGAACGCCGCCAACGCCCGCTGGGGCAGCCTGTACGATGCGCTCTACGGCACCGACGCCATCGGCGAGGACAACGGCGCCGAGCAGGGTTCGGCCTACAATCCGCTGCGCGGCGCCCGGGTCATCGCCCGCGCCCGCGCCTTTCTCGACCAGGCCGCACCGCTGGCCCAGGGCTCCCACGCCGAGGCCACTGCTTACCGCGTGGCGGACGGCCGGCTGCAGGTCAGCCTGGGCCAGACCGAGACGGGCCTGAAGCATCCCGAGCGCTTTGTCGGCTACCAGGGCGCGCCCGACAGCCCTGCCGCGATCCTGCTGCAGAACCACGGCCTGCACTTCGAGATCCACATCGACCGCGCCGATCCCATCGGCAAGAGCGACGGCGCCGGGATCAAGGACGTCCTGCTGGAGGCGGCTCTGACCGCCATCATGGACTGCGAGGATTCGGTCGCCGCGGTCGATGCCGAGGACAAGGTGCAGGTCTACCGCAACTGGCTGGGCCTGATGCAGGGCACCCTGAGCGAGGAAGTCAGCAAGGGCGGCAAGACCTTCACCCGCCGCCTGAACCTGGATCGCTGTTACCTGGCCGCCGACGGCACGGCGCTGACCCTGCCCGGTCGCGCGCTGATGCTCGTGCGCAACGTGGGCCACCTGATGACCAACCCGGCGGTGCTCGACGGCGAGGGCCGCGAGATCCCCGAGGGTATCCTCGACTGCGTAGTCACCAGCCTCGCCGCCCTGCACGATCTGGAGCGCCGGCGGAACTCGCGCGCAGGTTCGGTCTACATCGTCAAGCCGAAGATGCACGGCCCGCGCGAGGTGGCCTTCGCCGACGAGCTGTTCAGCCGCGTCGAGGATCTCCTCGGCCTGCCGCGCCATACCCTGAAGATGGGCATCATGGATGAGGAGCGCCGTACCAGCATCAACCTCGAGGCCTGCATCGCCGCCGCCGCGGCGCGCATAGCCTTCATCAATACCGGCTTTCTCGACCGCACCGGCGACGAGATCCACAGCGCCATGGAGGCCGGCCCCATGCTGCGCAAGGGCGACATGAAGTCCTCGGCATGGATTTCCGCCTACGAGCGCAGCAACGTGCTGACCGGCCTGGCCTGCGGCCTGCGCGGCCGTGCGCAGATCGGCAAGGGCATGTGGGCGATGCCCGACCGCATGGCCGACATGCTCGAGCAGAAGATCGTCCAACCCAGGGCCGGCGCCAACACCGCCTGGGTGCCCTCGCCGACCGCCGCAACCCTGCATGCGCTGCACTACCATCAGGTCGATGTCGGTGCCGTGCAGACGGAACTGGAGCAGGTGGACCTTGCCGGCGTGCGCGACGAGCTGCTCGCCGGTCTGCTCAGCGTCCCGGTAGTCACCGAGCCGCAGTGGAGCGCCAGGGAGATCCGCGAGGAGCTGGAGAACAACGCCCAGGGTCTGCTCGGCTACGTGGTGCGCTGGGTCGAACAGGGCGTCGGCTGCTCCAAGGTGCCGGACATCCACGACGTCGGCCTGATGGAAGACCGCGCCACCCTGCGCATCTCCAGCCAGCACATGGCCAACTGGCTGCGCCACGGCGTGGCCGGCAAGGAAGAACTCATGAAAGTCCTGCAGCGCATGGCCCGCATCGTTGATCAGCAGAACGCCGGCGACCCGAACTACCACCCGATGGCCGCCGACTTCGAGCACTCGGTGGCCTTCCAGGCGGCTTGCGCCCTAGTGTTCAAAGGCTGCGAGCAACCCAGCGGCTATACCGAGCCCCTGCTGCACCAGTTCCGCCTGGCCTTCAAACAGAACCGCGGCTGAACCTGAGCCCGCGAGGCGCTTTGCCGCCTCGCGGGTTTTCCCGGCTAGGCCCCGACCGTCTTCCCCAGCGCTTCGTCGCGCAGTTCCCGGCGCAGGATCTTGCCGACGTTGGTGGTCGGCAGGCGATCACGGAATTCGATGTATTTCGGGCGCTTGTAGCCGGTGAGGTTATCGTGCATGTGACGCATGACCTGCTCCGTGGTCAGGGTCGCGCCGGGCTTGACCACCACGAAGAGCTTGATGGCCTCGCCGGTGCGCTCGTCGGGCACGCCGACGGCGGCGCATTGCAGCACGCCCGGCAGGCTGGCGAGGACGTCCTCCAGCTCGTTCGGATAAACATTGAAGCCGGACACCAGGATCATGTCCTTCTTGCGGTCAACGATGCGCAAGTAGCCATCGGCCTCGATCACCGCGACGTCACCGGTGCGCAACCAGCCGTCGGCACCGAGCACCGCGGCGGTGGCTTCGGAGTTCTGCCAGTAGCCCTTCATCACCTGCGGCCCCTTCACCCAGAGCTCGCCGCTGTTGCCGGGCGGCAGTTCGTTACCCTGCTCGTCGAGCACCTTGCAGAGGGTCGAGGGCAACGGCATGCCGATGGTGCCGGGGCGAATGTGCCCGTAGAGGTTGCAGGAAACCACTGGACTGGTTTCGGTGAGGCCGTAGCCTTCGAGGATCTCGCAGCCGGTGACGGCCTTCCAGCGCTCGGCGGTGGCCTGCTGCAGAGCCATGCCGCCGGACAGCGTCAGCTTCAGCGCGGAAAAATCCAGGCGGCGGAAACCCTCGTCGTGGCACAGAGTGGCGAACAAGGTGTTGAGGCCGACGAAGCCGCTGAACTTCCACTTCGACAGCTCCCGGACCATGGCCGGCAGGTCACGCGGATCGCTGATCAGCAGGTTGTGGTTGCCGGTGAGCATCATCGCCATGCAGTGCAGGGTGAAGGCATAGACGTGGTAGAGCGGCAGCGGCGCGACCAGGGTCTCGCAGCCCTCGCCCAGGACGGCACCAATCAGCACCTGGCACTGCAGCATGTTGGCCACCAGGTTGCGGTGGGTGAGCATGGCGCCCTTGGGCATGCCGGTGGTGCCGCCGGTGTACTGCAGCACGGCGACGTCGCCGGGGGCGGCCTCGATCTCCCGCAGCGGCCGGCCGCGGCCCCGGGCCAGAGCGGCGGTGAACTTCACCGCCTGCGGCAGGTGGTAGGTCGGGACCATCCGCTTGACGTAGCGCACCACGCCGTTGACCAGCGCGCGCCGGAACGGCGGCAGCAGGTCGCCAACCTCAGTGACCACGACGTGGCGGATGCCGGTCCGCGGCAGCACCTCTTCGACCAGATGGGCCTTGTTGGCCAGGCAGACCAGGGCCTTGGCCCCGGCATCGGCGAACTGCTGCTGCATCTCCCGGGCGGTGTACAGCGGGTTGGTGTTGACCACGATCAGCCCGGCGCGCAGGGCGCCGAACACCGCCACGGGGTATTGCAGGAGATTGGGTAGCTGCACGGCGATGCGGTCGCCCGGCTGCAACCCCTCGAGCCCCTGCAGGAAGGCAGCGAAGGCACCGGACAGCTCGTACAGCTCACCATAGCTGAGGGTCCGGCCGAGGTTGCTGAAGGCCGGCCGGTCGGCGAAGCGCTGGCAGGAGGCCTTCAGCACAGCGGGGATGTTGGGGTATCGGTCAGGATCAATTTCGCGGACGAGGCCGGCGGGATACTTGTCCTTCCAGAAGTTCTCGATCATGCAATACCACTCCATGCATCGCGCAGGTTGAATTCTTCTTGTCCGCTGGCAGACAAGCGGCCCGAGAGTAGCAGGCACAATCATCGTCCGGAAGGCCCGCGAGCCGCGGGCTTCAGCCTCTGAGGCGAGAGCTTGCGGCCTGCCCGGCCGAGCTGTGTACGAATCGACGGTCCTTTCCGTGAAAAGCCCAGCGCCCGGCACTACAATGCGGGCTTCCTGCAACGGACCCGAGTCCGCCCTCTCCCATCGTCCCGATGGGAACCTTTTTATCCTTACAGACAGAACACCAAGGAAACTGCATGAGCCAGGTTACCAACGTCCCCTATGGCGATCTCGAGGTCGGCCAGCAAGCCAGCTACAGCAAGACCGTGGAGGAGAAGGACATCCAGTTGTTCGCCGCCCTCTCCGGCGACCACAACCCGGTACACCTGGACGCCGAGTTCGCCGCCCGCAGCCCGTACAAGGAACGCATCGCCCACGGCATGTTCAGCGGCGCACTGATCAGTGCCGCGGTGGCCTGCACCATGCCTGGCCCGGGCACCATCTACCTCGGCCAGACCATGCAGTTCACCCGGGCGGTGAAGCTCGGCGACACTCTCACCGTGCGCCTGGAAATCCTCGAGAAGCTGCCGAAGTTCCGCGTACGCATCGCCACCCGCGTCTACAACCAGCACAACGAACTGGTGGTCGACGGCGAGGCGGAAATCCTCGCCCCGCGCCGCCAGCAGAGCGTCGAACTGACCCGGCTGCCGCCGATCAGCATCGGCTGATTCAGTGGCCTGTGCAGTTGATTGGTTAACTCAAGCTCGGATGACCGGGGTTTCGAGACAAGGCGCCGCGACGAGTCATGGCCGGGCTATGGCGAGGAGCGACAACGCAGTATCCGAGCCCCGGGCGCCGAAATTGACTCATCGAATCAACCAAACAGGCCACTAGTCCCCACAGCCCTGCCAGCGCGGCCCCCTCGCAAGATGCGCTGCCACCTGCTTGAATGGTCCGGCCCGCCAGATCGGCGGCCATCTCCGCACAGCAGAAGGAAGGTTCGCCATGAAGATCGTCAACGCCCGCCTGCGCGGACGCGAAGGCCTCCACCGCATCGAACTGAACGGCGCACGCATCGCCGCGATCGTCGCCCAGCCGGCGCCGGCCGACACCATCGGCGAAGAACTGGACGCCGCCGGCAACCTGGTGGTACCGCCCTTCGTCGAGCCGCACATCCACCTGGACGCCACCCTCACCGCTGGTGAGCCGGCCTGGAACATGAGTGGTACCCTGTTCGAGGGCATCGAGCGCTGGGCCGAGCGCAAGGCGCTGGTCACCCATGAGGACATCAAGACGCGGGCGAAGAAGGCTATCGACATGCTGGTCGAGCACGGCATCCAGCATGTGCGCACCCACGTCGACGTCACCGATCCGAGCCTCGCCGCGCTCAAGGCGATGCTCGAGGTGCGCGAGGAAACCCGCCGGCTGATCGACCTGCAGGTCGTCGCCTTCCCCCAGGAGGGCATCGAGTCCTTCAAGGGCGGCCGCGAACTGATGAGTGAAGCCATCGCCCTGGGCGCCGACGTGGTCGGCGGCATCCCGCATTTCGAGAACACCCGCGAACAGGGGGTCAGTTCGATCAAGTTCCTCATGGACCTGGCCGAGCGCAGCGGCTGCTTGGTGGACGTGCACTGCGACGAGACCGACGACCCGCAGTCGCGCTTTCTCGAAGTGCTCGCCGAGGAGGCTCGGGTGCGCGACATGGGCGAGCGGGTCACCGCCAGCCACACCACGGCCATGGGCTCCTGGGATAACGCCTACTGCTCCAAGCTGTTCCGCCTGCTCCGGCAGTCGCGGATCAACTTCGTCTCCTGCCCCACCGAGAGCATCCACCTGCAGGGGCGCTTCGACACCTATCCCAAGCGCCGCGGCCTGACCCGGGTCGCCGAGCTGGACCGCGCCGGCCTGAACGTCTGCTTCGGCCAGGATTCCATCGTCGACCCCTGGTATCCCCTGGGCAACGGCAACATCCTGCGCATCCTCGAAGCCGGCCTGCACATCTGCCACATGCTCGGCTACCAGGATCTGCAACGCGCTCTGGACCTGGTCACCGAGCACAGCGCCAAGGCCCTGCAGTTGGGCGAGCGCTACGGGCTGGAAGCGGGGCGCCCAGCCAACCTGCTGATCCTCTCGGCGGCCAGCGACTACGAGCTGCTGCGTAGCCAGGGCCAGGCGCTGGTGTCGATCCGCAACGGGGAAGTGCTGATGCGCCGCATCCCGGCGCGGATCGAACGCTACTCCTGAATCTGCACGCTGGCGGTCATCGCCAGCGCGAACTGAGGACGCCTGGGAGTCATGCCAACGCACGGAAAATGGCCAGAAGGATGGCGCAGGACAAACGCATGGGGAAATCCATCTATGCGACTGCTCGTCTTGAATCGCTACGCAAAAATCAGTGAAGGAGACGAATAATCGGGCATCGAGTAGGGAGCGGGATTACTCCCG
>NZ_BAAGYK010000115.1:0-849 GCF_054779355.1 Azotobacter armeniacus | reverse complement strand
CTCTCACACCACCGTACGTGCGGTTCCGCATACGGCGGTTCATGGGTGACGCTGAAGGCGCCGCTGGGTATCCAGCAGCGAGATCAAGCCCAAGGCGTCGAAGAGGCGTTTCGGGAAGGCCGCATTCATGGGGGGTGCGCCCGAGTTCCACCACGGACCTTGTCCGTTTCGGGCCGAGCGCCATGCCATGCACGATCTTCCGTCAGTCGCTGCCGACGCAGCATTGTGGTTCGGCCTTGACGATGCCTTGCTTGCCGCCAGAGCAGGCAGCGCAGGCTTCGTCTCAGAGGTTGTGAAAAATTCAAGCGGCTGCTGCGCCCCCCTTCAAAACAGCCGCTAAAACGTTGCGCTACGTGAAAAGTAAGACCATTTGGCTCATAAACTCTCCCGCTTTTCACATGGCACGCCTTTTTGAAGGGGATTGGAGAGGCTCTCACGGCACTGTTCGATTTTTTCACAACCTCTCAGCCAACCGTCCAGGCTCTCCCGTGCATTCCTGGTCTGCGTGTACTGGAAGTAGCCGATCCACCCTCGAAGAGCGGCCCACCTGGCGGCGTGCCTTCCCGGCGCTGGGCGACCAGCCCGTCACGCATCAAGCCCGCTTCCCGATATCGCCGGATCAGCTTGAGCACTCGCGCGTCCGTCACCCGCCGGGCAATCCGCGACATCAGGATGTCGTGGTTTACCCGCTCGAAGACAGATCGATATCCACCACCCAGCGGCGGCCTTCTTGCACATACTGCCATGCCGCCAGTACTGCCTGCCGGGCGCTGCGCCCCGGCCGGAAGCCGTAGCCGGATTCGGAGAAACCCGGCTCAAAGATCGGCTGGAGTGTCTGGAGCAGCGCCT
>NZ_BAAGYK010000114.1:0-818 GCF_054779355.1 Azotobacter armeniacus | reverse complement strand
ACGACGGCTCGCGACGATAGGTCGTTCGGTCAATTGCGCGCCATGTACGATCGCTGACTATAAAAGGCTGATTGCCGCGCTCGACCCGACCCGCTGCCAGGGCAGCCCCACCACCAGCGCCTGAAGCTGCTCGGCATTCAACCCCACGTGCGTCTCTTGCCAGTTGCCTGGCCAGACAAAGCGTCCCCGGTTCAGCCGGCGCGAGGCCAGCCAGATACCGAAACCATCGTGCACCAGCACTTTCAGGCGGTTGGCCCGCTTGTTGGCGAACAGGTAGGCGTTGTGCGGCTTCGCCGCACCGAAGACCGCCACCATCCTGGCCAGCGCCGTTTCCGTGCCGGCCCGCATGTCCAGGGGGGCGGTGGCCAGCCAGACGGCATCGATGCGGATCATTGCAGGATCTCGCGCACGAACCGGGCACAGCCCGCCGCATCGCCTGCGGGCTAGTGAACGGTCAAGGTCGTGCGCCGATGGGGGATCTCGATGCCCCCGCTTGAAAGCCTGAGAGGGTGTCCACGATAAAAAATAGGTGGACACCCTCTCTTAGCTTGGCGGGTTCAAGCCAGATGACTTGGCCGGACGGTTACCCTGCGTGAGCAGTGGGCACGGGTGCTCAGACTGGAGGAGGAAATCCGGGTGATCGAACGCCGCTTGAAGCGCTGCCTGTGCGAGAGCTCCGACTGCCAGAAAGTGGCGGAAACTCCCGGCGTTGGCCTGTTACTAATCTTTTAAAAAGTAATGTCATGCTGCTGTATATCGGCAGTCCGGGTGGCGGAAAAACGATCTCACCAGCTCCGGCAACTTCTGGATTCTGCGCA
>NZ_BAAGYK010000113.1:0-546 GCF_054779355.1 Azotobacter armeniacus | reverse complement strand
GTGGTGGAGGAGCAGTCCGGCGACTGGCAGCGCGAGAGGGGCATGGACTTGATGAACAACTGGCTGCTGTCCGGCCGCGAGATCGACGCGGTGGTGGCCAACAACGACGAGATGGGCATCGGCGCCGCCATGGCGCTGCGCCAGGCCGGCCGCGAGGACGTGCTGGTCGGCGGCATCGACGGCACGCCCGACGGCATGGTTGCCGTCGCCCGCGGGCAGTTGGCGGTGACCCTGTTGCGCGATCCGGTGGCCATGGGCGAGAAGGCCATGGAGGTGGCGGTCCGGCTTGCTCACCAGGATGCCCTGCAAGGGGACGTCTGGATTCCGGTGCACCTGGTAACGCCCGACAACTACACGCAATACACCCAATTGCAACGCAAGTGACTGGCCGTCCCGCCATTCGGCGGCATCGCCCCAGGAGGAAATCGTGAACATGCTCAGTTCAGCAACCGGCGCCCACAATATCAAGGCCGTCCTGCCGACGCCGGCGGTCCCCGAATACCTGCTCGAGATCGTCAATGTCACCAAGCGCTTTCCCGGCGTGGT
>NZ_BAAGYK010000112.1:60709-75964 GCF_054779355.1 Azotobacter armeniacus | reverse complement strand
CTGGCCTACCACCAGTCCACCGCCACCCTCAATCTGCTGCGCGCCTTCGCCCAGGGCGGCTTCGCCGACCTGCATCAGGTCCACCAGTGGAACCTCGACTTCATCGCTGACGCGGCGCTATCGGAGAAGTACAGCCAGCTGGCCGACCGCATTGACGAGACCCTTGCCTTCATCCGCGCCTGCGGCCTGGAGAACGCGCCGCAACTGCACGAGATCAGTTTCTTCACCGCCCACGAGGCGCTGCTGCTGAACTACGAGCAGGCGCTCACCCGTCGCGACAGCCTGACTGGCGACTGGTACGACTGCTCCGCGCACATGCTGTGGATCGGCGACCGCACCCGCCAGCCGGACGGTGCCCACGTCGAGTTCCTGCGCGGCGTCAGCAACCCGATCGGGCTGAAGGTCGGGCCAAGCATGGACCCCGACGAACTGATCCGCCTGATCGACATTCTCAACCCGGACAACGATCCGGGTCGCCTCAACCTGATCGCGCGGATGGGCGCGGACAAGGTGGAGCAATACCTGCCGGCGCTGATCCGCGCGGTACAGCGCGAAGGCCGCCAGGTGCTGTGGAGCTCCGATCCGATGCACGGCAACACCATCAAGGCCGGCAGCTATAAGACCCGCGAGTTCGAGAGCATCCTCAGCGAAGTCCGACAGTTCTTTGCCGTACACCAGGCCGAGGGCAGTTATGCCGGCGGCATCCATATCGAGATGACCGGGCAGAACGTCACCGAATGCATCGGCGGCAGCCGCGCAGTCACCGAAGACAGCCTTTCCGATCGCTATCACACCCACTGTGATCCGCGGATGAACGCCGACCAGGCTCTGGAACTGGCCTTCCTCATCGCTGAAACCCTGAAGCAGGTGCGCCGCTGAGGTGCATAGGGGGCATCGACGATGCCCCTTGCAGGCGGCCCGCCGGACACGGGCCCCGACAGGCCATGACCGGTCATCGGTGGCAACAAACTTGCATCGCCTCTCTGGCCACTGAAAGTGGCCTAGCCTTTCAGAAAACCGAGCAGTCCGAACAACAACAATGCCGAAGCATCGGCCCTGATATCTGAGGGGGTTGGAAAAATCTCGTTTCCGAGGTGACCGACATGAAACGCTCGTATCTGGTGTTGCCCTTCCTCTGCGTGGCCTCCTTCAGCCAGGCCGCCGAACCACCTGTCCAGCAGTACCGCTATGGCCTTCCCCTGGACATCGCCAAGGTCATTTCCATCGAGGCTCCGTACGCCCCCTACGTCTGCGAGATCATCGACGCCAAGATGACCTATCTGAACTCCGCCGGCGAAACCAAGGTCGTCGCCTATCGCAAGCTGTCCGCCGGCTGCCTCCTCAAGACCTGATCCGCAGCCTTCCTGCCCCCCCTAGGGACGCGGGGTGGAGGAGTCGTAGCGACTCCCGCCCCACCGCGCCGGCTGCACTACTTCAGCAGCAGAAGCAGCGCACAGAACACCATAAGGCCGCAGAACAGAACACCCAATACCCGCTCCGGCAGCGCATGGGCCATCCGCACACCCCAGCCGACGCCAAGCAGACCGCCGATCGCCAGGGGAACACCCAGCATCCAGTCGACCCGCCCGTGCAGGGCGTAGGTGACCAGGCTGACCACGGTACTGGGCGCGGCCAGCGCCAATGAAAGGCCTTGGGCGACGACCTGGCTGGTGCCGAACAGAGTGATCAGCAGCGGCGTCGCTACCAGTGCCCCGCCCACCCCGAACAGCCCGCCCAAGGCGCCCGAACCGACGCCCAGCGGTACCAGCCAGGGCCAGGGCCAGCGCAGTTCGCCACCCGCCACGCTGCGCAGAAACAGGCGCAGGCCACTCCACAGTGCCAGCGCCAGGAGAAAGCCGCTGAAGGCCAGACGCATGCGCTCGGCGTCCAGCAGGTTTGCCGCCTTGGCACCGAGCCAGGCGGCGCAGAAGCCGGTGCCGGCCATGATCAGTGCATGGCGCAGATCGATGCGGTTGTGCTGGTGATAGCGCCGGAGTGCCAGCAGCACGTTGGGCACCACCATGACCAAGGCCGAGCCCTGGGCCAGATGCTGGTCGAGGCCAAACAGCAGGCTGAGCACCGGAATGGCGATCAACCCGCCGCCGATGCCGAACAGCCCGCCCAGGCAACCCAGCACGAGCCCCAGACCGATATCGAGAAAAAACTGCAGCAGACTCATCGCACCTCCGGGAAAAGGCACATGCTAGACAGACATGGCTAGCCGGGAAACGCAAAGAAGTGCAAAATGGCTTTGCATTATTCGCATAGCAGGCTCCCATGAATCCCGATGCCCTCAGCAGCCAGCTGGAACTGTTTCTCGATGTACTGGAGTGCGGCAGCTTCTCCGCCGCGGCCCGGCGCCGGCAGCTGACGCCCTCGGCGGTGGCGCGGCGCATCGACGCTCTGGAGCAGGCGCTCGGCAGCACACTGTTCCAGCGCAGCACCCATGAGGTGCGCGCCACCCCCGCCGGCCTGGCCTTTGCCGAACGCGCCCGGCGCATACTCGACGAGCTGCGCCTGGCGCGGGCCGAGGTGGTTTCCCTGGACAGCGCCCCGGAGGGGCTGATCCGCGTCGACGCCCCGGCGCCCTTCGGCCGTCGCAGGCTGGCCCCGGTCATCGCCGAATTCCTCGTCGCCTATCCGCGGCTGGACGTGCAGTTGCGCCTGATCGACAGCTTCACCGATCTGCAGGGCGAGCATCTGGGCCAGGTCGACCTCGTCCTGCGCATCGGCCCGCTGACCGACAGCCGCCTGGTCGCCACGCCGATGGCGCCGATGCGGCGCATCGCCTGCGCCAGTCCCGACTACCTGCACCGCCGCGGCCCCCCCGGCGATCCGCGCGAGCTGCCGGAGCACGACGGCCTCGACTGGGACGCCCTGGCTCCGCCACATGCCTGGCGCTTCACCATCGACGGCCAGGTCCGCACTATCCGCCCCGGCCGCCGGCGGATGACCGCCAACAACGCAGAAACCCTGCTGTTCGGCGCCCTCGCCGGACTCGGCATCGCCCACCTGCCGACCTGGCTGATCAGCGAACACCTGCTGCGCGGCGAACTACTGCCGCTGTTCTGCGAGAACGGCCTGCCGCCGCCCGAGTCCAGCGGCGTCTATGCCCTGCGCCAGCACCCGGCCGGCGCCTCGCGCATGCGCCTGCTGCTGGAATTCCTGAAGAACCGCTTCGGCCCGGTGCCGCCCTGGGACCTGGCCCTGCTCAACAGCCTGAGCCGCTCCTGATTCGCCAGCCGCCGGACCGGTTGTATTTTGCCCGCGAAAGGCTTGCGCGCTAAATTACGTCCGATCATCACTGGGAAATCGCCATGTCCGCCGACAAAACCTGCCAGGAGCTGCTGCTCGACAACCAGCTGTGCTTCGCTCTCTACTCCACCTCGCTGCTGATGACCAAGGTCTACAAGCCGCTGCTGCAGGAGCTTGGCCTGACCTACCCGCAATACCTGGCCATGCTGGTGCTCTGGGAGCGCGACGGCCTTACCGTCGGCGAGATCAGCACGCGTCTGCTCACCGACCCCGGCTCGCTCACCCCCCTGCTCAAGCGCCTGGAGGCCGAAGGGCTGCTGACCCGTACCCGCAGCAGCAAGGACGAGCGCGTGGTGGAGCTCCATCTCACCGAGAAAGGCCGAGCCCTGCACGGCAAGGCCAGGAAGATTCCCTCCTGCATCGTCGCCGCCAGCGAACGGACGCCGGCCGCCCTCGCCGCCCTCAGGGAGGAGCTGGTCAGCCTGCGCAACAGCTTGCAAAAGGCCATCTGATCGGCTTATTCCAGATCTCCCGGATCATTATCTCAAAATCTTCCAATAATTATATTGCGCACAAGATAAATACAGCCTAGCTTTCATCTAGCGCACTTATTTAGCACGAAAAACTTTATCGAACAAAATGACTGGAGATACCACCATGCAACGCATCCAAGCCCTCTACACCGCGACCGCAACCGCCACCGGTGGCCGTGACGGCCGTGCCGTTTCCTCGGACGGTGTCCTTGATGTGAAGCTGACCACCCCGCGGGAACTGGGCGGCCAGGGTGGCGAGGCCACCAACCCCGAGCAGCTCTTCGCGGCCGGCTACTCGGCCTGCTTCATCGGCTCCCTGAAGTTCGTCGCCAGCCAGAGCCAGCGCCAGATTCCCGCCGACGCCTCCATCACTGGCAAGGTCGGCATCGGCCAGATTCCCGGCGGCTTCGGCCTGGAAGTGGAACTCGACATCCATCTGCCGGGCCTGGAGCGCGCCGTAGCCGAGGAGCTGGTCGCCGCCGCCCATCAGGTCTGCCCCTACTCCAACGCCACCCGCGGCAACATCGAGGTGCGCCTGAACATCGTCGTCTGACCCCGAGCCAGTCACCGAAGGGCTGAACAGGCGCCTGTGGCAGGCGGATGCCGGAAACGAAAAAGCCCGGCGCAAGGCCGGGCTTTCGTGGCAGCGGGGAGATCAAGCCTTGACGCGGGACTTGTACTCGCCGGTGCGGGTGTCGATTTCGATGAAGTCGCCAATTTCGCAAAAGGCGGAAACCTGCAGCTCGGCACCGTTGTTCAGACGGGCGGTCTTCATCACCTTGCCGGAGGTATCGCCGCGCACGGCCGGCTCGGTGTAGGCGATCTGGCGCACGATAGTGGTCGGCAGTTCGACGGAAATCACCTTCTCGCCGTAGAACACGGCTTCGCAGACGTCGGTCATGCCGTCTTCGATGAAAGCCATGACGCCTTCCAGGTCGTTCTTCTCGATCTCGTACTGGTTGAACTCGCCGTCCATGAATACGTACAGCGGATCGGCAAAATAGGAGTAGGTCACTTCCTTGCGATCCAGGATGATCGGCTCGAGCTTGTCGTCCGCGCGATACACGGTTTCGGTGCCGGCGCCGGTGAGCAGGTTCTTCAGCTTCATCTTGACCACGGCGGCGTTGCGGCCGGACTTGTTGAACTCGGCCTTCTGGATGACCCAGGGCGAGCCGTTGATGTTGGCGACCTGGCCAGCACGGAATTCTTGAGCGGTTTTCATACGGGATATCCGTTTGGATGAATAACAAAAAACAGGCCGGGTATCATAGCCAATCCGTGTAAAACTGCACCAGTGCTGCAGCCAGATCCGGACGTGCAGCCTGTCGCGCGCACCAGCGTTCGGCATGGGCACACAGCTCTGGCCACTCGCCCAGCAGCGCCGTCCAGGCCGCACCCATCCCCTCACCTGCGTTCCAGGCCCGCCAGAGCGCCTGCAGGGCCCCCGCAGCGCTCGGCGACAAGCCCTTGAGATAAAGGGCGAGGAAGGCCTCCAGCTTGTCCCAGTGGACCCCCTCCGCCTGCGGATAGATCTGCCAAAGCAGCGGCCGCCCTGCCCACTGGGCGCGCAGGAAGGAATCCTCGCCGCGCACCGCGTTGAAGTCGCAGCACCAGAGCAGGCGATCGTAGGCCTCCTGGCGGACGAACGGCAGCACCTGGATGCGCAGGGCGCCGCGCTGCCACCCGGCGCCAGCAGCCAGCGCCGACACATTCAGCCAGCGCTGCAGATCACCGAGAATTCGCCCTTCCGGCACCAGCAGCAGCGTGGGGCTGGAGTCCGCCGCCAGGGCCTCCAGCCAGTTGGCCAGGCCGGCATTCTCGTAGGCGAACAGCGAAATCAGCCGCTCGCCGGAATTCATCCGCACACCGAACGATTGGAGAAACGCCGCGCGCGCCGCGGCGTCGGCCTGGAAGGCGCGGCGCCGCTCGATCAAGCCGCGCTCGCGAAGCAGCCCGCCGGTATTCTCGGCAAAACCGGGGAAGAAGAAGAACTTCTGCAGCCCTTCGGATTGCAGGGACGGCAGCCCGTGGCAGCCACCGACCCAGTTCTCAGCGCTGAGGTATTCCAGGTTCAGCCAGAGCACCCGGCGCCGGCGGTTCGCCATGGCCGCGACATGCGCCGCGGGCAGCTGGCAAGCGAAGGCCTCAATCACCACGTCGGCCGGCTCGACCGGCTGCCAGTCCGCCGGCCAGCGGCGGATTTCCACCCCTGCCTGCCACTGCCGGGAGGCACTGGCGTCCGCTTCAGGAGCGAGGCGCACCAGCGCCGCCAGATCGTCGATCCACAGCCTGACCCGCTGGCCATGCTCGGCCACCAACTGGCGGGCCAGACGCCAAGTCACGCCGGCATCGCCGTAGTTGTCGACGACGCTGCAGAAGATCTCCCAGGAGGCCTGCATGTCCGCTCTCCTCTCCAACGCACCACAAGGAAGGGGGGATTATGCCAGCGGACAGGGCATTCGGTTGGTCGAGAGAGAAAAGGCTGCGCCGGAAGCAGCCCGCGCGAAGGGAGAGCGGGTGTGGTGCGGCGGGCAAACCAAGGGCGGAGCCGGACCGCGTCGCCCGCCGCCGCCTGTGCAGACCGTCAGGCAGCCTCGCTCTTGCCGAAGAAACGCTTCATGGAGCGGGACAGCCAGCCGCCCGAGCTGCAGTCGCTGGCCAGGGTCTGCATCTGCGCCCGGACCGCACCGACATAGCTGGCGTCCTCTTCCTTGATGTGGCTGAACAGCCAGCGCGACAGCAGGTCCTGCAGCTCCTCGGCGACATCCTCACCTGTCGCGTAGCGCGCACGATAGTCGGAAACCCGCTTGATGAAGAGGTTGTGAATGCGCTTGTGGGCGCGGCTGAACTGGTAGCCGGCATCCTCCATCAGGGACTCCTCGAAGGCGAAATGCGACACCGTGTAGTCGACCAGAGCCTCGATCACCACCCCGACGGCAGCCCTGTCCTGCCCCTGAGTTTCATGCAGCTGGTTGATCATCTCGACGATGCGCCAGTGCTGCGTATCGATCACCTCGATGCCAGTGTTCAGGTCGTTGCGCCAAGTCAGATAAGCCACGCCAGTATTCCCCAATCTCAAGCGGCAATGGATGCCAATGCCGCGCAGACTAGAGGGAGGTAACCATCATGGCCTTGAGCCAGATCAATCCGCCCGCCCCCCCTGGCGAGCCGGGGCAATGGGCGTCAATTGCGTCCGCGCAGTTCCGCAGCGCCCCTGAAGAACACCAGCGCCAGCGCCAGGTGGAAGCCCAGCAGGGGCAGTACGGCCTGCACCGCGAGCACCAGGGAAGCCAGCATGAGCCCTTCGGCGATCGCCAGCCAACCCGCGCCGCGCAAGGCCTTGAAGCCTCCGGGCACAGCGCGCAGACACACCCCGAGCCATACCAGCAGGCCTCCATAGCCGGCCAGCACCGCGGCATAGAACCACGCCTGCCAACTGGCGAGCGGGCCGGGCTCGAAGAGCAGTGCGGCAGTCTCCAGCAGGACCCCCAATGCGACACTCAGCCACACCGGCCAGCCCAGACCGCGGGCGGCGAAGCGTGCCTCGGCGAAGCCCTTGAGGCGAAGCAGCAGGTAACTGCTGAGCAGCACCAGGGTCAGGCCGAGCCAGTTGGCATACACAGCCACCCCGCGCAGCCGGGTGAGGCCGGTGAAGGACAGCAGCACGATCACCAGGGTGCCGAGCACCGTGGCCAGGGCGAGACAACCGAGCACCCGCAGCTGGGCGGACGACCAAGCGGGCATGGGCGGCGCACCCGGCGAATCCAGCAGGATTCCCCGGGGCGGCGCATAGGGGTTATCGTCGCACATGCCTGCAGGATCATCATCGCTCACGAGCCGACTCCTCCGCCGGCCGGGCTGGTCTTCGGCCGGCCCGGCACAGGCTGTCTCCAGAATCCTCGAACCCCGCCGGCAACCATGCCTTGCAAGGAGCCTTTGCAGTGACCGCAGTCCCGCGGGCAGTACTCCGCCCGCTGGCCGATTCGCCTCCCTCGGCGATCGTCGCCCTGGCGCTGTTCGGCTCGATCGGCAGCGGCCTGAGCAGCGCCATGGCCGAGCCCCGCGAACGGGAGGCGGCGCTGGTCACCTTGATGATCACAGCCTCGGGGTTGACCCTGCTGTCGATCGACTCGGTCTTCTGGGGACTGCTCGGCGGCCTGCTGACATTGGCGATACTCGAGTGGCGCAGGTCGGCCTGAGCGGCGCTCAGCCCAGTTCGGCGACCAGCGCCGCCAGCGCCTTGGCCGGATCGGCCGCCTGGCTGATCGGCCGGCCGATGACCAGGTAGTCGGACCCGGCCTCCAGCGCCTGTCGTGGGGTGAGGATGCGCCGCTGGTCGTCCAGGGCGCTGCCGGCCGGACGGATGCCCGGGGTCACCAGTTTCAGCCGCGGATGGGCGGCCTTCAGCGCCGGCGCCTCCTGGGCCGAACAGACCAGTCCGTCCAGCCCGGCCTGCTCGGCCAGCCCAGCCAGGCGCAGGACCTGCTGCTGCGGCTCGAGGTCCAGGCCGATCCCGGCCAGGTCCTCCCGCTCCATGCTGGTCAGCACCGTCACTCCGATCAGCAGCGGCCGGCGACCATCGATGCCATCCAGGGTCTCGCGACAGGCGCGCATCATGCGCAGGCCGCCCGAGCAGTGCACGTTGACCATCCACACGCCCAGCTCGGCGGCGGCCTTCACCGCCATCGCCGTGGTATTGGGGATGTCGTGGAATTTCAGGTCGAGGAACACCTCGAAGCCCTGCCATTGCAGCGTCTCGACGACTCCCGGGCCGCAGCGGGTGAACAGCTCCTTACCGACCTTCACCCGGCACTGCGCGGGGTCCAGCCGGGCGGCGAGGGTCAGGGCGGCCTTACGGCTGGGGAAGTCGAGGGCGACGATGATCGGGGTCTGGCAGGACATGGTGCGGGCTCCAGGGAAATCGCGATGCCACGCATTGTAGCGGACCCCCCAGGACAAATGTTCCAGGGCGAAGGCCAGCATGAAGCCGGCCAGGGTGATCAGCCCGGTCAGCGCCTGGGTGGCCTTGAAGGCCTCGGGAATCAGGGTGTCCACCAGCATGCAGAGCACCGCGCCGGAGGAGAAGCTCAGTGCAAAGGCCAGCCAGCCCGGCGAGAGACCCGCGAGAAAGGCCGGGGCGATCATCGCGGCGAAACCCGAGAGGCCGACGATGGCACCCCAGAGGGCGAACACCTAGCGCCCCTCCGCGCGCAGGCTGGCCGCGCTGGCCAGCCCCTCGGGCAGGTTGGCCAGCAGCACGGCGACCAGCAGCACCAGACTCGGCTGGCCGTCGTCGAGCAGCCCGAGCCCCAGCGCCAGGGATTCTGGAATGCCGTCGAGGAAGGCCATCACCGCAGCGACGAGTCGGTCAGCCAGGCGTACCGCGAAGCCCAGCCAGGCACCGAGCAGCAGGCTGCTCGCCGCCAGCCAGCCCCACAGCCCCGCCTGCAGTATCAGCGACTCCGGCATGCCTTCCCCCTTTTGCCGGGGCAAGGCAAACCATTCCTCCGCCGTGCCGCCAGCGCTGCACTCAGATCGTCAGGCGCTGGCGCAGACGCCCTAGCAGTCCCAGCAGGCTGCCGACCTTCTCCCGCTCGCGGGCCTCCTTCGGCGCCTCGGCCAGGCGCGCCGGCGGGGCCACCGGCTGTGCCCGCCAGCGGGCCACCTGCCCGGCGGCCGCCTGCAGGCCCTTGTCGAACAGCCCACGGCGGACCGGCTTGGGCAGGTAGCGGAAGATCTGCGCCTCGTTGATCAGCTTGAGCAGCGCCTGGGTATCGCAGAACGGCGTGACCACCAGGCTGAGCAGCCGCGGATGGGCCTGGGCCAGGCTCTTGAGCAGCGGCGCGGTGTCCTCGCCGGCCAGCCTGAGGTCGCTGACCAGCACATCGACAGGCTCGGCGTTCAGGTGCGCCAGCGCCTCGTCGAGGCTTGCTGCGCGCAGCAAGCGATGGCCGCCGGCCTGGCAGAAGGCCTCGACGCACGCCTGGGTATCGGCCGCCTCATCGAGCAGCAGCACGCTGAGCGCGGTGGCCGGGCACTCGCTCGCCGGCAGGCTGGCGACCCGGCTCTGGCGCACCGCGACTTCCGCCGCCTGGCGCAGGGTCAAGGCCATTTCCTGCGGGTCCCAGGGCTTGGTCAGGTAGCGGAAGATGCCGCCGCCGTTCAGCGCCTCGACTGCCGCGTCCAGGTCCGAATAGCCGGTAAGCAGGATGCGCAGGGTCTGCGGGGCGATCTCCTGCGCCCGGGTGAGCAGCTGCGCGCCGTTCATCCCCGGCATGCGCTGGTCGCAGACGACGATCTGCACCGGCTCGCTCTGCAGGCGCTGCAGAGCGCGCTGCGGGTCGCTCTCGGTGAGCACCTCGTAGTGCCGGCGGAACTGCATGGCGAGGCTGCGCAGGATGCGCTCCTCGTCGTCGATGAAGAGAATGCGGATGGACTGGGTCATGTCAGGCGCTCCGTTGCAGGGTGACGGCTTGGCTGAGTGGCAGGCGGATCAGGAAGCGCGTGCCCCGCCCGACTTCCGAGGCGACGCGGATGCTGCCGCCGTGGTCCTGGATGATCTTGAAGCTGATCGACAGGCCGAGACCGGTACCCTGGCCGACCGGCTTGGTGGTGTAGAAGGGATCGAAGATGCGCTTCAGGACTTCCGGCGGCATGCCGCAGCCGTTGTCCTGCACCGAGAGGCACAGCGCGTCCGGCTCGGCCCAGGTCTTGACCAGGATGCGCCCGGAGCGCTCCATCGCCTGGGCGGCGTTGTTGAACAGATTGAGCAGCACCTGGTTGATCTGCGAGGGCGCGCAGGCGATACGCGGCAGCTCGCCGAACTGGGTCAGCACCTCGACCTTGTCCTTGATGCCGTTGCGGGCGATGGTCAGGGTGCTGCGCACGCACTCGTTGAGATCGACCTCCTCGCTCATCGCGCGGTCCAGGCGGGCGAAGTCCTTCAGACCGACCACCAGCTCGCCGATCTGCTCGAGGCCGTACTGGGTATCGGCGAACAACTGCTCGAGGGCGCCGGCGAGCATCTCCGGGGCGGCCCGCTCGCGGGCCCGGGCGGCGTTCTCCAGGGCGCGGGCCAGGGTCTGCTCGTCGGCATCGGCGGCGCTCAGGCAATCGCCCAGCGCGGCCTGGGCCTCGGCCAGCTCGAACAGCGGTCCGATCAGCTCGCGCAGCAGCTGCACGTTGTTCTTCACGTAGCCCAGCGGAGTGTTCAGCTCGTGGGCGACGCCGGCGACCATCTGCCCGAGGGAGGCCATCTTCTCCGCCTGCACCAGCTGGGTCTGGGACTCCCTGAGCTCGACCAGGGCCCGGCGCAGCACGCGATTGCGCTGGGCGATGCGGTCCTCCATGGCCTTCAGCAGGTCGAGCACCGTGCCCAGGCCCCGGTAGCGACCCTCTCCGTCGACCAGAATGAAGTCCTCGGTGATCGGATACTGCAGCTGGCCAGTGATCTGCCGGGCAGCCTCCTCCAGGCCGGTCTCCAGACGGACGATCAAGGGCTGCGGGTTCATCACGTCGACGACCGGGCGACGCCCCCAGAGATCGCGGCCGAAACGCTGCATGAAGATGTCCTGCAGCCTGGAGCGGCTGACCAGCCCCAGCGGCCGGCCGTCGCCATCGACCACCGGCAGGGACAGGAAGGCCTTGTGCTCGGCGGTGAGCAGGCGGTCCGCCACATCGTTTATGCTCATGGCAGCGGGCAGCGCCGCGACGGGCTTGAGCAGAGGGGCAAGGGCACTGGAGGACATCGGCACGCTCCGTGTTGGCGGAAGGCGTCATTCAAACAGTGTCAAGTTGCCACTATATGACAACGATCACGTCCGTTTCGCGCCGCCCGACCCGCCATCACGCCAACCTGACGC
The DNA here is from genome assembly GCF_054779355.1 of Azotobacter armeniacus. Taxonomy (NCBI): domain Bacteria; kingdom Pseudomonadati; phylum Pseudomonadota; class Gammaproteobacteria; order Pseudomonadales; family Pseudomonadaceae; genus Azotobacter; species Azotobacter armeniacus. The sequence goes on along the minus strand of NZ_BAAGYK010000112.1, from coordinate 64,314 downwards.
TCCCGGCCGTCCTGGGGGCTCCCTTCGAGAGAACACGACATGCCCTGGTACGTCTGGCTGATCCTGATACTGGTGTTTGGCTCGGTGCTCGGCAGCCTGCTGGCGCTGCGCGACGCGGCGAAGAAGCTGCCCCTGACCAAGGAGCAGCTCGAGCGCATCCGCCAGCGCAACGCCGAGCAGGATGCCAAGGAGCGGAAAGAGAAGGGTTAGGTTCCATACGAAAACGGCCTGCGCTCGGCTGGCTTCTCGTACGGAACCCGGACCATGGCGCGCGCGGGAATCAGCGCTCCGCGCCCAGCTTGCCCTCTTCGTCGGAGAACACGATTTCTACCCGGCGATTGCGCGCCCGCCCCTGGTTGGAGGCGTTCTCGGCGACCGGATAGGCCTCGCCGTAGCCGGCGACCTGGATGCGTTTGCCATCGATCCCCAGATCCACCAGCATGTCCCTGACCGACTGGGCGCGCCCGCGGGACAGTTCGCGGTTCAGCTGGGTATCGCCCTGGCTGTCGGTATAGCCCTCGACGCGCACCACTCGGCGCTGGTTAAGACGCAGGAACTTCGCCACCTGCAGCACGGTGCGCGTCGCCGCCGCCCGCAGCTCCGCCCGCCCGGTATCGAACAGCACGTCGCCCAGGGTCATGACCAGACCGCGCTCGGTCTCGGTGGTTGCCAGGTCGACCAGCTGCTCCTCGAGCCACTCGCCCTGCTGTTCCGCATTGAGCAGGCGAGCCTCGCTCAACGCCAGTTGCAAGCGCTCGCGCTCCCCTTCGAGCTGGGCAACGCGCTCGGCGGTCTGGCTCTGCGCGCCATGCTCGCGGGCAATCTGACTGTAGCGCCGGCTCAGATAGGCATAGTGGAAGACATCCTCCTCGCTGCCCAGATAGCTGGAAAAGCGTTCGGCCCGCGCCAGGGATTCGTCGGCCCGCGCCAGATCCTTCTCGGCGCTGAGCCGTACCGCCGGATCGGTGCGGATAGCCAGCAGCTCGGCCCGGGCCTCGTCCAAAGTTCGCCGGGCGTCCGGCGAGGTGGTGGCGCAACCGCCCAGCAATGCCAGGGCCAGCAGGCCGAACGGAAAAGCATGCCGTCTCTTCATCAGAGCTCCCCCAGTTGCTTGCGCAGCACGCCCACCTGCTGCTCGAGTTCGGTCACCTGCTTGCGGTCCTTCTGGGTCAGCACCTGCGCCTCGGCCAGACGCGCATCCAGCTCGGCCTGCTCGGCCAGCATGCGTGCCACCTTGTGGCGGCCGGCGGCCAACGCGGCCCCGGCCTGCTCGAACTTGCCCTGCGCCAGGGCCAGCTCGGCCTGTTCCTCGCCAGCGCCGACCGCTCTGGTCTGCACCAGCGCCTGCTCGCTCAGGCGCAGCTGCTCGTGCGGCGCGGGATCGCTGGCGCAGCCGGCCAAGATGAGGAAAAGCGGGGCGACGGAAAAACGTGCGCTATTCACGAATGGATTCCTACTCGGCAACGGGTGAAGACGGCAAGCCCTGCGCCTTCCAGCGCTCGGCATTGCGGTGCAACAGGCTTTCCGGAAGCCCGGCGGCATGCAGCTCGGCCAGCTTGGCCGCCAGCCGTGCGCGCAGCGCCGGCTCATTGCAGGCGGAGTCGCGCCCCACGGCCAGGTACAGGCCCTCGCTGACCAGCGGCGGCAGCAGCGGCTGGATCTCCGCCAGCATGCCCAGCCCCTTGGCGGCCGCCTGGACGGCATGGGGCTCATCGAGCAGGTAGGCGACCTCGCCCCGCTGCAGCTTCTGCAGGGCTTCGGCCAGGGTCGGCACCTCCTCGAGCGGCAGAGAGGCGCTGGACAGCGGATCGAACTCGCGGGCAAACCGGCCATCGGCCAGGGTCGCGCCCTGGTGGCCATACAGGCCGCTCCAGCCGCCATAGGGGAAGACCCGGTCCTTGTGCACCCAGACCACAGCGGACTGCACGAAGAGCGCCGGCTCGATGAAGTCCATCGACTCGAGGCGGGCGGCACTGGGGAAGCTGCCGAGCAGCAGGTCGACGCGGCCGCTCGCCACGTTCTCCTCGGCGCGCACCCGGGAGCTGGAGCGGACGAGGTCGATCTTGACGTCCAGCGCCTTGGCCAGCAGCTCGAGCAGGTCTGCGCTGGCGCCGATCAGTTGCCCGGGATTCTGCAGGTCGCGCCAGAGGTAGGGGGGCAGTTCGGGATCGCCGGTGGCGACCAGCCGCTCGCAGGTACCGGCCGCGACCACCATGGACGACAGCAGGCCGGCCAGAGCCAGCAGCACGGGAAAGAAGCGGTTCTGCATGGGATTTCCGCGGGAAGCGTGGGTGGGGAATTGTCCGGGTCCAGTTGCAAGAAGCCCGCTCGGTGAGCGGGCTTCGGGGCCGGCTAAAGAGCGGTTCAGAGCTGTTTTTCCAGCTCCGGCACCGCCTCGAACAGGTCCGCTACCAGGCCGTAGTCGGCCACCTGGAAGATCGGCGCATCGGCATCCTTGTTGATCGCCACGATCACCTTCGAATCCTTCATCCCCGCCAGGTGCTGGATCGCCCCGGAAATCCCCACCGCGATGTACAGGTCCGGCGCCACGATCTTGCCGGTCTGCCCCACCTGCATGTCGTTCGGCGCAAAGCCCGCATCCACTGCGGCGCGCGAGGCGCCCACTGCCGCCCCCAGCTTGTCCGCCAGCGCATACAGCAGTTGGAAGTTCTCACCGCTCTGCAACCCGCGCCCGCCGGAGATGACCACCTTCGCTGCGGTCAGCTCCGGACGGTCGGACTTGGCCAGCGCCTCGCCGAGGAAGCTGGACTGGCCAGCATCGCCCATACCTGCCACTGCCTCGATGGCCGCGCTGCCGCCCTCGCCCGCCACTGCGTCGAAGGCCGTGGCGCGCACGCTGATCACCTTGATCGGGGCACTGGACTGCACGGTGGCGATGGCGTTGCCGGCATAGATCGGCCGCTTGAAGGTGTCGGCGCTTTCCACCGCGACGATCTCGGAGATCTGGTCGACGTCCAAGAGCGCAGCCACGCGCGGCAGGTAGTTCTTGCCGTTGGTCGAGGCCGGTGCCAGCACATGGCTGTAGTTCTTCGCCAGGCCGGCGATCAGCGGCGCGACGTTCTCGGCCAGCAGGTGGGCATAGGCGCCGTCGTCGGCAACCAGCACCTTGGCCACGCCGGCGATCTTCGCGGCGGCTTCGGCGACGGCACTGCAGCCGCTGCCGGCCACCAGCACATGGATGTCCCCGCCGATGGCCTGGGCCGCGGCGACGGTGTTCAGGGTCGCGGCCGCCAGTACCGCGTTGTCGTGTTCAGCGATTACCAGGATTGCCATCTCAGATCACCTTCGCCTCGTTCTTCAGCTTCTCCACCAGCTCGGCCACCGAGCCCACCTTGATGCCGGCCTGGCGTTCCGCCGGGGCCTCGACCTTGAGCACCCTCAGGCGCGAGGCGACGGACACGCCAAGCTCCGCGGGCTTGAGGGTCTCCAGCGGCTTCTTCTTGGCTTTCATGATGTTCGGCAAGGAGGCGTAGCGCGGCTCGTTGAGGCGCAGGTCGGTGGTGACGATGGCCGGCAGGCTCAGCTCCAGGGACTGCAGGCCGCCGTCGATCTCGCGGGTGACCTTGAGCTTGTCGCCGGCGATC
>NZ_BAAGYK010000112.1:0-60699 GCF_054779355.1 Azotobacter armeniacus | reverse complement strand
GCGAAGGTGCCCTGGGCGTAGCCGGTCAGCGCGGCGAGCATCTGCCCGGTCTGGTTGTTGTCGCTGTCGATGGCCTGCTTGCCGGTGATGACCAGCTGCGGCTGCTCCTTGTCGACCACGGCCTTGAGCAGCTTGGCCACGGCCAGGGAGCCGAGTTCCTCGTCACTCTCGATCAGAATGGCGCGGTCGGCGCCGAGGGCCAGGGCGGTGCGCAGCTGCTCCTGGGCCTGGGCCGGGCCGACGGACACGGCCACAATCTCGGTGGCGATGCCTTTCTCCTTCAGCCGCACCGCCTCTTCCACGGCGATCTCGCAGAACGGGTTCATCGACATCTTGACGTTGGCCAGGTCGACGCCGGAGTGGTCCGCCTTGACGCGAACCTTGACGTTGTAGTCGACCACTCGTTTGACAGCTACAAGAACCTTCATGGATTCCTCGTTACTCTCCGGTAGATGAAATGTCGCCAAGGCAAGCTATGGCCTGTGGTTGACGGCCGGAGCCGACGTCAGCCCCCTGCGGCGAGCGTAAAACGGCCGTATCTTGACCGCAGGCCACCTCCCGGTCAACCAAGACCGGCCCGGCTTTCCGGGGCTCCACCAGCCGCCTCCGGGGCAGTGCGCCCCCGTCTTTGCATTGGTCCGACCGGAGAGGTCGGATATATAATGGTCGACCCTCACCAGGGAACATGCGAAGAGAGCCCCGAGCAGGAGATAGTTTGTGGAACGCGAATACATGGAATTCGACGTCGTCATCGTCGGCGCCGGTCCGGCAGGCCTGTCCGCCGCCTGTCGGCTGAAACAGCAGGCCGCCGAGGCTGGTCAGGAGATCAGCGTGTGCGTGGTCGAGAAGGGTTCCGAAGTCGGCGCCCACATCCTCTCCGGTGCCGTCTTCGAGCCGAGGGCCCTGAACGAGCTTTTCCCCAACTGGAAGGAGCTAGGCGCCCCGCTGAACACCCCGGTCAAGCGCGACGATATCTACCTGTTCAAGAGCGCCGAGAAGGCCACCAAGCTGCCCAACTTCCTCGTGCCCAAGACCATGCACAACGAGGGCAACTACATCATCTCCCTGGGCAACCTGTGCCGCTGGCTGGCCCAGCAGGCCGAAGCCATGGGCGTCGAGATCTACCCGGGCTTCGCCGCCCAGGAAGCGCTGATCGACGACAGCGGCGTGGTGCGTGGCATCATCACCGGCGACCTGGGACTCGACCGCGAAGGCAAGCCTAAGGACGGCTACTATACCCCTGGCATGGAGCTGCGCGGCAAATACACCCTGTTCGCCGAAGGCTGCCGCGGCCACATCGGCAAGCAGCTGATCGCCCGCTACCAGCTGGACAACGAGGCCGACGCCCAGCACTACGCCATCGGCATTAAGGAAATCTGGGACATCGACCCGGCCCGCCATGAGCAGGGCCTGGTGGTGCACACCGCCGGCTGGCCGCTGGATGACGAGAACCCCGGCGGCTCCTTCCTCTATCACCTGGAGAACTGCCAGGTGGTGGTCGGCCTGATCGTCGACCTGTCCTACAGCAACCCCTTCCTGTCGCCCTTCGACGAGTTCCAGCGCTACAAGCACCACCCGGTGATCGCCCAGTACCTGGAAGGCGGCAAGCGGGTGTCCTACGGCGCCCGCGCCATCTCCAAAGGCGGCCTGAATTCGCTGCCGAAGATGGTCTTCCCCGGTGGCGCGCTGATCGGCTGCAATCTGGGCACCCTGAACTTCGCCAAGATCAAAGGCAGCCACACCGCGATGAAGTCCGGCATGCTGGCTGCCGACGCCATCCTCGCCACCCTCGCCGGCGGCAGCCAGGGCGGCGACGAGCTGAGCGGCTACGTCGAGTCGTTCAAGTCCAGTTGGCTGTATGACGAACTGTTCTGCAGCCGCAACTTCGGCACTGCCATCCATAAGTTCGGCGCGCTGGCGGGCGGGGCCTTCAACTTCATCGACCAGAACCTGTTCGGCGGCAAGATCCCGCTCACCCTGCACGACAACAAGCCGGACCACAGCTGCCTGAAGCTGGCCTCCGAGTCGAAGCGGATCGACTATCCGAAGCCGGACGGCAAGCTCAGTTTCGACAAGCTCAGCTCAGTATTCCTCTCCAACACCAACCACGAAGAAGACCAACCCTGCCATCTGAAGCTGGCCGACCCGAGCATCCCGATCACCCGCAACCTGCCGCTGTACGACGAGCCGGCGCAGCGCTACTGCCCGGCCAGCGTCTACGAGGTGGTGAGCCAGAACGACGGTAGCCCGCGCTTCCAGATCAACGCGCAGAACTGCGTGCACTGCAAGACCTGCGACATCAAGGACCCGGCCCAGAACATCACCTGGGTAGCCCCGGAAGGTGCCGGCGGACCGAACTATCCCAACATGTAAGCGACGCCCCATGAGGCTCCTTCGGGAGCCTCATGCTTTTCCGCTCTCTAGGTGTTGACGTAAGCCCAGCGTTAGAACCTTGCTTTTGCCATGACCGACAGAAGCCAACTGAACAATAACGATTGGGCACGTATACAGAACCTGCTGAGTGCCACAAAGGGCATTCGGCTTACCAGAACCCTCAGCTGCCACCGGTTCGTCGAAGCGGTGCTCTGGATACTTCGCAGCGGCGCTCAGTGGCGGATGCTTCCCCGCTGCCCCGGCTCATGGAACAGTGTCTTCAAGCATTTTGCCCGCTGGTGCAGGCTCGGCATCTGGGACAAGCGCCTGTCAGCGCTGGTTCGTGAAGCTGATTTCCAATACGTCTGTATCGACAGTTCGGTCATTCGCACCCGGCTGGAGCGGCCCACAGCGGTGCTTCGAACGAGGCACTTGGGGTGGTTCGCGGGGACAAGATCCATGCGCTGACCGATGCACTGGGCTACCGATTCGTTTCATCCTGACGGGAGGCCAGGCGGCTGACACTAGCCTTTTTAAAGTAATGTCATGCTGCTGCATATCGGCAGTCCGGGTGGCGAAAAAACGATTTCACCAACTCCGGCAACTTCTGGATCCTGCGCAGCGCACCCAGTGCCAACCTCTTCATTTCCTCCCGGTTCTGCACCAGACGCCTGGACACACTGCGCTTGACGTGCCCCCAGACCTGTTCATCCGGGTTCAGCTACGGAGAGTACGGGGGCAGATAGAAGAGTTTCAGGCGCCCCGCCTGTTCTTCGACAAACGCCCTGACCAGCCTAGCCTTGTGAACCGGATGGCCATCGACGATCACGAAGACCGGTTGCTCGGCACCGATCAGCAGGCGCTTGAGAAACTCGCGGAACACGCTGGCCGTCACCGTTCCATCGTGCAGCATGAAGCGGAACTCGCCGCGCGTCCCAACCGCCGACAGCCTGTTCAGCGAGAAGCGCCGGCCGGTCATCACCTCGACCACCGGCGTTTGCCCCTGCGGTGCCCAGGTCGTGCCGGCATGGTAGTCGGAGCGCATGCCCGACTCGTCCGCATAGTAGATCCTCGCCCCCGCCGCACGGGCCTCGGCCCGAATCGCCGGATAGGTCTCGCTTTCCCACTGGCCCACCAACGCCGCATCCTGCTGCTAGGCGCGATGCAACGGTTTCTGCGCGGTGAAGCCGAGCAGCTTCATGATCCGGCTCACCGCGGACAGCGACAGCGTCTTGCCGAACTGGCGACGGATCAGTTCGGCGATCAGCGACAAGGTCCACAGGCCGAACTCGAAGCGGTATTGCAGCGGCGAGTGGTCCCGAACGGCCTGTGCCAGCCAGCGCATTTCCTCGGCACTGATCCTGGGGGGGGGCGTCCGGGAATCGGCTTGGCGAGCAGGGCGTTCTGTCCGCCAGTGGCGAAGTCGGACAGCCATCGAAAGACGCTGCGGATATTGACGCCGAAAGCGGACGCCACGCTTTGGACGGTCTGCCCTTCGCGGACAGCCTTGATCGCCTGCTGGCGCATGACCTGTAGAGAATGGTGGTCGATTGCCCGGCCATCGGAGTTTCGTTTGCACTTCATTGGCGTACTGTCTCTTGATATGACAATACTTTCAATAAAATTAGTATCACCCATGCAATCCCGTTCATGGAGGAGATCAGCACGTCGGCGCTGTTCAGCAAGCTGAAGCACTATCGTCGGATCGTTACACGCGTTGAGAAAAAAGCCTGCCATTTCAAGGCAATGCTGGCCTTCGCTGCTGTTGTGCTGTGATTACGCTGATACGTCAACAGCCTAAAACAGGACTTCGCCGAAGCCCTTTCCCGGTTCAGTCCTGCGGCCCAAGGGGGAAGAAGGTGCCGTGGCTCCACACGCCCAGCCAGCTGCGCCCGTCGATCTGCCGCGGCTGCCCCAGTTCGACCAGTTGGTAGAAGATGTTGCGGTGGATCAGCGCCTCCAGGTTGGCGCGCACGTGCAGGTAGGGCGCGGGCTCCTGGCTCTGGGGATCGAGCGCGACCCGCAGCAGGTGCTCGGCACTAGCCTCGACCTCGTCCCCAACCTGGGTGGTGAAGCGCAGTACCTGGGCTTCGCCGGTCCCCTCGACGCTCAGTGCGACCGCCACAAAGGGTGCGCCGTCGACCCGGATGCCGACCTTCTCCACCGGGGTCACCAGGAAGTACTGGTCGCCGTCGCGCCGCAGGATACCGGAAAACAGCCGCACCAGAGCCTTGCGCCCGATCGGGGTGCCCATGTAGAACCAGCTGCCATCCCGCGCGATGCGCATGTCGATGTCGCCGCAGAAGGGCGGGTTCCAAAGGTGTACAGGGGGCGGTCCCTTCCGGCCGCTCTCGGGAATCTGTGCCAACAGGTCGTCGGCCTTGCGTGGATCGCTCATAGCCTTTCCTCAGCCGGGGGGGACAGTCACTCGAAGTCGAATATGATGCCTGACAACACGATTGCAAGGAGCAAGCCCATGCATGCCATCCACGACGAATTTCCGCAGCTGGCCGGGCTGCGCTACCTCAACCATGCGGCCGTCGCCCCCTGGCCCAAGCGGGCCGGCAAGGCGGTGGCGGCCTTCGCCGAGCAGAACGTACACATCGGTGCACGGGACTATCCCCAGTGGCTGGGCATCGAGCGACGCCTGCGCGAACGCTTGATGCGCCTGCTCAACGCGCCCACGACGGCGGATATAGCGCTGGTCAAGAACACCTCGGAGGCGCTGTCCTTCGTTGCCTTCGGTCTGGACTGGCAGCCCGGCGATCGGATCGTCATCAGCGACGAGGAATTTCCCTCCAACCGCATCGTCTGGGAGGCGCTCAAGCCACAGGGGGTCGAGGTCGTGACGGTCGGCCTCAAGGGAGCCGATCCGGAAGCCGACCTGCTGGCCGCCTGCGACCCGCGCACGCGCCTGCTGTCGATCAGTGCCGTGCAGTATGCCAGCGGCCTGCGCCTGGACCTGGAACGGCTCGGCCAGGGCTGCCGGCCGCTCGGCGTGCTGCTCTGCGTCGATGCCATCCAGCAGCTCGGTGCCCTGCCCTTCGACGTGCGCGCCTGCGACTGTGCCTTCGCCATGGCCGACGGGCACAAGTGGATGCTCGGCCCGGAGGGGCTCGGGGTGTTCTACTGCCGCAGCGATTTGCGCGAACGGCTCAAGCTGCACGAGTACGGCTGGCACATGCTGGAGAATGCCGGTGACTATGACCGCCTGGAGTGGGAGCCGGCGCGTACTGCCCGGCGCTTCGAATGCGGCAGCCCGAACATGCTCGGTGCCGTGGCGCTGGAAAGCAGCCTGTCGCTGCTGGAACAGGTGGGCATGGTCAACGTCGCCCAAGGCCTGCACGAGCGGATGACCTGCCTCGAGGAAGGCCTCCGGCAGACCCCCGGCGTGCGTCTGCACAGCCCGAGCGATCCCGAGCGGCGTGCCGGCATCCTGACCTTCGCGCTGGATGGTTGGGACAACCGGCAGCTGTTCGAGCGCCTCAAGCACGAGCAGATCGTCTGCGCCCAGCGTGGCAGCGGAATCCGCCTGTCGCCGCATTTCTACACGCCGACCACAGTGCTCGACGAAACCCTGGCGATCCTGCGCCAGCTAGCATCCAGCCAGGTACTCAACAGCGGCGAAGGTATTCCAAAACCGTTTAAAAAATGAACAGCTCGTACTGGACTAGAGCCGATCCGAGGCGATACTTCCCCTACTGACATGGCATTTCCCCCGATGCCAAGCCAGCCGAAGACATCCAAGGAACGTGTGTCTTCGCTTACTCCTAATGTTTTTGACCCGGTTTCCTCCCCCAGACTCCGGGTTTTTTTTGCGCGGCAGAGTGCTCAGCGCCCGACCCGGGCCAGCGGAAACAGCCGCCGGAAGTTGTCGGTGGTCTGCTCGGCCAGAGCTTCGAAGGGGACTCCGCGCAGCTCGGCGAGAAACTCCGCCACCTCACGGACATATTGCGGCAGGTTGGGCTTGCCGCGGTGGGGGACCGGGGCCAGGTAGGGGGCGTCGGTCTCCACCAGCAGACGGTCCGCCGGCATCCGCCGGGCCACCTCGCGCAAGGCCTCGGCATTGCGGAAGGTGATGATACCGGACAGCGAGATGTAGAAGCCGAGATCCAGCGCCGCCCGGGCCATTTCCCAGTCCTCGGTAAAGCAATGCAGCACGCCGGCCTGTGGCAGGGCAGCCTCGCGCAGCAGCTGCAGGGTATCGTCACGCGCCGCGCGGGTGTGCACGACGAGCGGCTTGTCAGTGATGCGCGCCGCCTCCAGATGCAGACGGAAGGCCTGCTGCTGCAGGACGGCGGCTTCCGGCTGGTAGTGATAGTCCAGACCAGTCTCGCCGATGGCGACCACCCGCGGATGGGCGAGCTCGCCGAGCAGCCAGTCGAGGGCGGGCACGGCATCGGGCTCGACGTCCAGCGGGTGCACCCCGACCGAGCAGTCCACGTCGGCATGACGCTCGGCCAGCGCCTTCACCACGGCTGCGTTGTCCGCGCTCACGCCGATGCACAGGAAATGCCCGACGCCCCGGGCACGGGCTGCGTCCAGTGCGGCGTCCAGGGAACCGCCATGGGCGCCGAGATCGAGACGATCGAGGTGACAGTGGGAGTCGATCAGCATGGGGTTACATCGTATGGGTGGGGCGGTCCGACTTCAGGGCGCCGGCCAGATAGGTTTCGATCTTGTTGCGCGCCGCATTGTCGCCATCGCCGAACTGCACGCCGACCCCGGCGGCGCGATTGCCCTGGGCGCCGGATGGGGTGATCCAGACGACCTTGCCAGCCACCGGGATCTTTTCCGGCTCGTCCATCAGGCTGAGCAACAGGAAGATTTCGTCACCGAGCTTGTAGCTCTTGTTGGTAAGGATGAACAGGCCGCCATTCTTGAGAAAAGGCATATAGGAGGCGTAGAGGAGTGACTTGTCCTTGATCGACAGGGGCAGGATGCCATTACGCGATCCCAGACCAGATGGCATGCTCATGCAGATTTCCCGACGGCTGACTCAGGCGCCGATTCTAGCCCGGCCCGGGCAAGCTTGCCCACTGCACGAGCAGCGCCTCGAGAAGCAGGGCACGGTTAAGATTGGCTTTGGCGAGGACCTTCTGGCGCTGCACCAACAGCCAGTCCTGCATGGCCAGCACCCGGGACTGGGCACTCTTCTCCGCCAGGTAGCGGACGACCCTGGCCATGTCGCCCAGGCCCAGGCCCTGCTCGTCGGCGGTCAGCTGATAACGCAGGATCAGCAGGCTCCAGTCGCAGAACCAGTCGAACAGCAGCAGCAGCGGCACGCCGTTCCAGGTCTCGGCCAGCTGGCTGGCGCCGGCCTGCTGCTTGAGCAGCTGTTTCACCCCTTCCACCACCCGCGCGCGCTGCTCACGGACACCCTCGCCGTGCAGACGCAAGGCGGAAAGCGGCGACCCGCCGGCCAGGACGAGCAGCTCGGCCAGTTCCTCGTCGGTCCGCTCCGGCAAGGCCCCGCGCAGCCAGGCCAGGCTGTCGGCGGCGCCCGGCAGCGGGCAGACCTGCTGCACGCAGCGGCTCCTGATGGTCGGCAGCAGACGGCTGGACTGGTGGCTGATCAGCAACAGCACGCTCTCCCCGGAAGGCTCCTCAAGGCTCTTCAGCAGGGCATTGGCAGCATTCAGGTTCATCGCCTCGGCCGGTTCCAGCAGGACGACCTTGCGTCCGCCGAGCTGCGCCGTCTGCACGACGAACTCCACCAGCTCGCGCACCTGATCGACGCGAATCGCCTTGTCCGCCTCCTCCGGCTCCAGCAGGAAATGGTCCGGATGGCTGCCGGCCTGTAGCAGGCGGCAGGACTTGCACTGGCCACAGGCTTCCAGGCCGGCCGGGCTCTGGCACAGCAGACGAGCCGCCAGGCGCTCGGCCAGCGCCCGCTTGCCGATGCCGGCCGGACCATGCAGCAGATAGGCATGGGCGTGCCGGCTGCGCCCGGCCAACCGCTGCCAGAGCGCCTGCTGCCAGAGGTAGACCTCAGGCACCACGCGGCTCCAGCAGCTGCGGGAGCAAAGCATCCAGGCTGCGCTGGACGTCCGCCAGGGGCCGTCCCGCATCCACCACCCGATAACGCGCCGGATTGCTCGCAGCCCGGCGCAGGTAGGCCTGGCGCACTGCCTCGAAGAAGGCGCGGCCCTCCTGTTCGAAACGGTCCAGACGGCCGCGGGCAGCGGCGCGGGCCAGGCCCACCTCGACCGGCAGGTCGAAGACCAGGGTCAGGTCGGGACGCAGGTCACCCTGCACGAAGTCTTCCAGAATCGCAATGCGCGCCTCGGGTACGCCGCGGCCGCCGCCCTGGTAGGCGTAGGAGGCATCGGTGAAGCGGTCGCAGAGCACCACGGCGCCGCGCGCCAGCGCCGGACGGATTACTCCGGCCAGATGCTGGGCGCGGGCGGCAAAAACCAGCAGCAACTCGGTGTCGAGCGCCATCGGCTCGCTGCTGGGTGCCAGCAGCAGTTCGCGGATGCTCTCGGCCAATGGCGTTCCGCCCGGCTCACGAGTCAGCACCACCTCGCAGCCGCACGCCCGCAGGCCTTCGGCGAGGTATTCGCGATTGGTGCTCTTGCCAGCTCCCTCCGGACCTTCGAGGGTAATGAACAGGCCGTTCACGGGTTTTCCTCACCGTCCTGCTGCCCGGAGCGCCCCAGCGCCTCGGGCGATGGACTGGAGCGATAATCCGCGCGCCGCTTGAGCTGGTATTCGCGAACCGCCTGATTGTGGGCCTCGAGGGTTTCGGAGAAGACATGGCTGCCGTCGCCGCGAGCGACGAAATACAGCTCGCGGCCGTCCGCCGGGTGCAGCGCCGCATGGATCGCCTCACGCCCGGGCAGGGCGATGGGAGTTGGCGGCAGGCCGGGCTGGACATAGGTGTTATAGGGGGTCGCCGCGAGCAGATCGGCGCGTCCGAGCTTGCCGTTGTAGCGCTCGCCCAGGCCATAAATGACCGTGGGGTCGGTCTGCAGCAGCATGCCCTGCTCCAGCCGGCGCACGAACACCCCGGCGATCTGCATGCGTTCGCGGGGAACGCCGGTTTCCTTCTCGATGATCGAGGCCATGATCAGTGCCTGGTAGGGGGTTTCATAGGGCAGGTTCGGCGACCGTTCGGCCCATTCTTCGGCGAGCACCTGCTGTAGCCGCCCATGGGCCTGCTTGAGCAGCTCGAAATCGCTCATGCCGCGCACATAGCGGTAGGTATCGGGAAAGAAGCGCCCTTCGGGATGGACCTCCGGTTGGCCGAGCCGGGCCATCAGCTCGGCGTCGGAAACCCCCTTCAGGGACTGCTCCAGCTTATTCGCCCGGGCCAGCGCGGCCCGCACCTGGCGGAAGTTCCAACCTTCGACCAGGGTAAGGTTGTACTGCACCACCTCGCCACGCTGCCAGAGGCTGAGCAACTCGACGGCGGTCATGCCCGGCGCCAAGCGATACTCGCCGCTGCGCAGGCTCTGCTCGGACAGATTGAAGCGCCAGTACAGGCGCAGCCAGAAGCTCCTGCGCAGCAGACCGTCGTCCTGCAGACGATTGAGCAGACCGCCAGGCGTGGCACCGGCCGGCACCTCCAACAGGCGCTCTTCTGTGAGCATCAGGGGCTGTTCGAGTGCGGACTTCTGCTGCCAGACGGCAAACGACAAAGCCAGCCCTCCCAGCAACAGGCCGCTTTCCAGCAGCAGCAGCCATTTTCGCATCACGTATCAAGAATCCAGTAGCTTGCGGATGAGGTTCTGCAGTTTACGGGTGAGCGTGCCGACCGGCCAGTCATGTCCTTCGAACCCACGCACAGGCCAGATGCCGTAGAGGCTGTTGCAGAGAAATACTTCGTCCGCCGCCAGCAATTCGGCAAAAGCAATATCGCGCACCTGTACGGGGATACCCGTGCGCTCTGCCTGGGCGAGGATTTCCGCACGCATTACCCCGGCAACGCCGCAGCGGGACAGGTCGGCGGTCAGAAGGAGGCCATCCTTGACCAGGAACAGATTGCTGAAAACACCCTCGATCACCCGGCCGGACAGATCGCGCAACAGCCCCTCGGCATGCTCGGCGTCCTGCCACTCGGCGCGGGCGAGCACCTGCTCCAGGCGATTGAGATGCTTGAGCCCGGCCAGCAGGGGCTGCTCGGCCAGACGGGTGCGACAGGGATGGAGCCGTACGCCCTGCTCGGCATTGGCTGGCGGATAATGCGGTAGCGGGCTGCCCAGGAGAATGCGCCGCGGCTGCAGTGGCTGAAAGACCGTGTACCCGCGCAGGCCGTCGCCACGGGTCAACAGCAGTTTGGCCACGCCATCCCCCAGCACGGCCGAGAAGGCCAGCAACTCGGCGCGGATCAGTGGCAGGTCGCCAGGGATGGCCAGTCGGGTACAGCCCTCAGCCAGACGCGCCAGATGCCGCTCCAGCAGAAGTGGCTGCCCCCGGCGCACGGCAATGGTCTCGAACAGACCGTCGCCGTAGGCCAGCCCGCGGTCGGCTAGAGGCAGCGACTCGCCAGGCTGGCCATCGATCCAGCAGGGCATCAGCCAGCGAACCGGCGGAACACCAACGTACCGTTGGTACCGCCGAAACCGAAGGAGTTGGAAAGCACCACGTCAATCGGCAGGCTCCTGGCCTCATGGGCGACGAAGTCCAGATCGCAGCCCAGGTCGGGCTCCTCCAGATTGATGGTCGGCGGAGCGACTTGATCGCGGATCGCCAGCACGCTGAAGATCGCCTCGACCGCACCGGCGGCGCCCAGCAGGTGGCCGGTCATGGACTTGGTCGAGCTGACCGACAGCCGGTAGGCGCTCTCGCCGAAAACCGACTTGAGCGCCGCCACCTCGGCCAGATCGCCCGCCGGAGTCGAGGTGCCATGGGCATTGATGTACTGCACCTGGCCGATGTTCAGGCCGGCATCGCGCAGGGCGTTGTGCATGCATCGGGCCGCGCCGGCGCCATTCTCCGGCGGCGAAGTCATGTGGAAGGCATCGCCGCTCATGCCGAAACCGACCAGCTCGGCGTAGATATTCGCTCCCCGCGCCCTGGCGTGCTCCAGCTCTTCCAGCACCAGTGCGCCGGCACCGTCGGAGAGCACGAAGCCGTCGCGTCCCTTGTCCCAGGGACGGCTGGCACCCGTCGGATCGTCGTTGCGGGTAGACAGCGCCCGGGCGGCACCGAAACCACCGATGCCCAAGCCACAGGCCGCCATTTCGGCGCCACCGGCGACCATCGCCTCGGCCTCGCCGTAGGCGATGTTGCGCGCGGCCATGCCGATGCAATGGGTGCCGGTGGTACAGGCCGTGGCCAGGGCATAGTTCGGCCCCTGGAGACCCAGATGGATCGACAGGAAGCCGGAAATCATGTTGATGATCGAGCCCGGCACGAAGAACGGTGAGATCCGCCGCGGCCCCTGCTCGATGAGGGACTTGCAGTTGTTTTCAATATTGGTGAGACCGCCAATGCCGGAGCCCATCGCCACGCCGATGCGCTCGCGGTTGGCATCGGTGATTTCCAGGCCGGAATCGCGCACGGCCTGGAAGCTGGCAGCCAGACCGTACTGGATGAACAAGTCGAGCTTGCGGGCCTCCTTGAGCGACAGGTATTGCTCCACGTCGAACCCTTTCACCGAACCACCGAAACGGGTGGAATAGGCAGAAAGATCCATGTGCTCGATCGGAGCAATGCCACTGCGACCAGCCAGGACCCCCTGCCAACTGCTCGGTACATCAGTACCCAGCGGCGACAACATCCCCAGTCCAGTGACCACGACGCGTCTACGTGACAAAGCAATCTCCTCTTTCTTCGTTACTGCGCAAGCGGGGCCGGTAACCTGCCTGCAGGCGATAAGCGGCGCCCATGCGAGCACATACCCCACAGCCACCCTTGCGAACCGGGCAGAGCCAGCATGTATCAGGTAAAACTTTTTGTTATTTCTATTAAAGAAAAGCCGCACGCCTTTTGGGCAGTGCGGCTTATCCGAGTAGGGAGTCGACGATTACTTATTGCGCGTTGGCATTGATGTAATCGATGGCTTCCTGAACAGTGGTGATTTTCTCGGCCTGTTCGTCCGGAATCTCGGTCTCGAATTCCTCTTCGAGAGCCATCACCAGCTCAACGGTGTCAAGAGAGTCGGCGCCCAAGTCTTCGACAAAGGAAGCGCTGTTGGTGACTTCCTCTTCTTTGACGCCAAGTTGCTCAGCAACGATTTTCTTGACGCGTTCTTCGATGGTGCTCATACCTTATTTTCACTCCTATGGACAAACCAGGCAGATGGTAATGCGAGTAAGTTTATAGAAAGGGATTTCAGCTTTTCAAGCTGAAGCCATGCTCCTCCGGACTGCCCCGACGATCTGCCTTTTCCACTTTGGCAGCTCGATGCAGATTTCGGATTGCTCTTTGACTGCTGCCCTGAGGCGCTCGTCACATTAACTCATGTACATTCCACTTAACTCATGTACATTCCACCGTTAACCGGAATGGTAGCTCCGGTGACATAGGATGCACCATCGGAGGCAAGGAAGGCGACAACCTGGGCGATTTCCTCGGCCTGGCCCAGGCGGCCCAGCGGGATCTGGCCCAACAGCGCATTGCGCTGCGCTTCAGGTAGCTCGCGAGTCATGTCGGTATCGATGAAGCCGGGTGCAACCGAATTGACGGTGATCCCCCGCGAACCGACCTCGCGGGCCAGGGCACGGCTGAATCCTTCCAGCCCCGCCTTGGCCGCAGCATAGTTGACTTGGCCGGCGTTGCCCATGGCTCCCACCACCGAGCCGATATTGATGATCCGCCCCCAGCGGGCCTTGGTCATGCCGCGCAGGACCGCCTTGGACAGGCGATAGAGGCTGGTGAGGTTGGTGTTGATGACATCATGCCATTCCTCATCCTTCATCCGCAGCATCAGGTTGTCGCGGGTGATGCCGGCATTGTTGACCAGGATCGCCGGCTGCCCCAGATGCTGCTGGATGTGCTCCAAGGTCGTGGCGACGGACTCGTCGCTGGATACATCCAGCACTAGACCGGCTCCCTCAATGCCGTTGCTCTTCAGGGACTCGGCGATGCTCTCGGCACCGGCCGAGGAAGTGGCGGTGCCGATCACCACCGCGCCCTGCCGGCCCAGTTCCAACGCGATAGCCTGACCGATGCCACGGCTGGCGCCGGTCACCAGCGCCACTTTGCCTTGCAGACTCATTGTCGTCTCCTTGTTCAGGCCAGCGCAGCACGGGCAGCGGCGAAGGCCTCGGGGGTATCCAGGTTGTGGGTATTAATGCCCTTGACGCAGCGCCTGTTTAATCCAGAGAGCACCTTGCCTGGGCCGCATTCGACCAGATCGATGACGCCCTGGCCGGCCAGGCAGACCATTGACTCGACCCAGCGCACCGGGCTGTAGAGCTGCGCCAGCAGATCACGCTTGAGGGTATCCAGATCGCTCACCACGGCGGCGCTGGCATTCTGTACCAGTGGAATACGCGGCGCCTGCCAGGCGATCGCTTCCATCGCCTCGGCAAAGCGCTCCGCCGCCGGACGCATTAGTGCGCAGTGCGACGGCACGCTGACCGGCAAGGCCATGGCACGCTTGGCGCCGCGCGCTTTGCAGGCCTCGATAGCACGCCCGACCGCTGCAGCGGAACCGGCAATCACCACCTGACCCGGCGCATTGAAGTTCACTGCACTGACCACCTCACCCTGCTCGGCCTCGGCGCAGGCCGCCAGCACATCGGCGTCGTCCAAGCCAAGAATCGCCGCCATGCCACCCAAACCAGCGGGCACAGCCTGCTGCATCAGTTGCCCTCGATACTCAACCAATTTTACCGCATCGACAAAGGGCAGGCTGCCAGCGGCTACCAGTGCGGAATACTCGCCAAGGCTGTGTCCCGCGACGAAGGCCGGCAGCGCCCCACCCTCGGCCTGCCAGAGCCGCCACAGGGCAATCGAGGCGGCCAGGATCGCCGGCTGGGTCCTGTCGGTCTGATTGAGTAGCTCTTCTGACCCCTGCTGGACCAGCGCCCAGAGATCATAGCCGAGGGATTCGGAAGCCTCGGCAAAGGTAGTGCCGATCAGCGGGTGCTGGGCACCCTGCTCGGCCAGCATGCCGAGCGACTGCGAACCCTGGCCGGGAAAGACGAATGCGGGCAAAACAGACATATGAACAGATCCCTGATGATCTTTCTTCGGGAGGCGCCCAGCCGGGCCGGACGCGTGTTAATCAGTTGGATGACAGGCCATTGGATGCAGTCACATCAGCGCCCCGTCAACAGCGCTTCCAGACGGTTATGCAGATGTTGCGGCAAGTTCTCGCGAATTTCCGTCTGCGCACAGAGAATCGCGCTGCGAAACTCCTCGGTGCCTGCCGCACCATGGCTTTTCACCACGATCCCCTGCAACCCCAAGAAACTGGCGCCGTTGTGTCGAGCCGGCGCCAGGCGAGCCTGCAATCGGCGCAAGAATGGCAAAGCCAGGACACCGACCAGCCGCGAGGCGAGGCTGTGCCTGAACTGCGCCTTGACCTCTCCGGCGATCATGGCGGCGAGCCCTTCGCTGGCCTTCAGCAGGATGTTGCCAACGAAACCGTCGCAGACCACCACATCGGCTTCTCCCCGATAGAGACCATCACCTTCGATGAAGCCGACGTAATTAATTCCTCTGGCCTGCTGCAGCAGGACGGCTGCCTGCTTGACCTGCTGATTGCCCTTGACCTCCTCGGTACCGACGTTCAGCAGCGCTATCCGTGGGCGTTCCACGCCGAGCGTTTCCACGGCAATCGACCCCATCACGGCGAACTGATATAGATGTTCGGCGCTACAATCCATGTTGGCGCCCAGATCAAGTAGATGACAGATGCCCTGCTCGGTGGGGAGAGCCGCGAACATCGCTGGCCGGTCGATGCCCGGCAGGGTCTTCAGCACATGTCGGGATAGCGCCATCAGGGCGCCCGTGTTGCCAGCGCTGACACAGGCCTGGACCCGCCCCTCGCGCAGCAAATCCAGGGCCACACGCATGGAGGAGTCCGCCTTGCTGCGCAGCGTATGAGCCGGACGCTCATCCATAGCAATCACGTCCCTAGCATGTACGATGCTCAGGCGCGCATGATCGACCCGGGGATGACGGGCAATCAACTCTTCGAGAAGGGAAGCCTGGCCAACGAGGACCAGATGCAGCGAAGGAATCTCGGCCAGACAGGCAAGACAGGCCGGAACAATACAGCGGGGACCGGAGTCCCCACTCATTGCATCGACAGCGATGAGCGAAGCGGACAAGAGTTACTCGTCGGAGCCCTTGTCGATCACCTTGCGACCACGGTAGAAACCGTCCGGGGACACGTGGTGACGCAGATGCACTTCACCGGTGCTCTTCTCGACGGACAGAGCGTTCGCCTCAAGCGCATCATGGGAGCGGCGCATATCACGCGCGGAACGGGATTTTTTGTTCTGCTGAACAGCCATAACTGATTAACTCCTAAACGTTTGGGTCACGCTTTAACTGCGCCAGTACGCTGAACGGGTTGGACCGCGATACCTCGTCCTCGCTCGGTTCGGGCTCTTCGAGCCCGGCCGGCGGCTGGCAAACATCAGGGTCATGGAGCGGAACGATGGGCAAGGCAAGCAGCAGCTCGTCTTCGACCAGCGCCAGCAAATCCAAGGGATCTTCTCCAACCTCCAGCACGTCATAGTCCTTGGGCAGCGACTGAGTGTTCGCCCCCTCCTTGACCACCGCGTAATGGCATTCGCTGTGGATCGGCAGGGCGACCTGCTCCAGGCAACGCTGGCAAACCATCTTGACCTCGACATCGAGCTCGCTGTGGATGACCACAGTCTTGCGCTCGTCGCGCTCAAAATGGAGTTTCGCGTGCACCACCCCCGAAGCGTCGGCAAGCGGATCACAAAGACGCGACAAGCTTGCCAGCGACAGCTCGCCCTCAAGGGTCGAGCTGCGATCAGCCAGCTTGCGTGGATCAACGTGAGGTGGAATCGGCCCATTCAACATAGGGGCCGCATTCTATGGATGGGCCGGAGCGGTGTCAAAGGGAATTCAGCCCTGTCCGCCGATCGGCGGCCCCGCTAGAATCGTGCCACCCTGCCAGGAGAATGCCATGCTGCCTCTCGTGCTCGCCTCCAGCTCCATCTATCGTCGCGAACTACTAAGCCGCCTGCGACTGCCCTTCACTTGGGCCTCACCGTCCATCGACGAAACATCCCGCCCCGGAGAGGGCGCCGACAGCCTGGTCAGGCGCCTGGCTGCCGAAAAGGCCAAAGCCCCTGCCAAAGAGTACCCGCAACACCTAATCATCGGCTCGGACCAAGTCGCCGTACTAAACGGACAGATCCTCGGCAAACCTCACCGCCTGCCGCGTGCCCGCGCCCAACTGCAGAACGCCAGCGGCAATAGCGTGACCTTCCTGACCGGCCTGGCTCTGCTCAATACATCCACCGGAACACTACAGATCGACTGCATTCCCTTCAGAGTACACTTCCGCCACCTGGACGAAGCCCGAATCGAGCGCTACTTGGCAGCCGAACAACCCTTCGACTGCGCCGGGAGCTTCAAATCAGAAGGGCTCGGCGTGAGCCTGCTCCGCTCAACCGAGGGTGAAGACGCCACCAGCCTGATCGGCTTGCCACTGATCCGCCTGGTCGACATGCTGCTGGCCGAGGGCGTACAGATTCCCTGAACCGCCCCCCCCGAAAATAGGTCCGGCGCCAGGCCGGCTCCACGAATGCATCAGCGCAGGGCCGGAGCCTGCAAGCCCATCCATATCCCCAGACGCTCCGCCACACCAGCTCCCAGCTTCTTGGCGAAACGGCCCAGCGGCGTTTCCTGCACTGTAAAGTCGACCAGATTCTCCGCGCCGACTACTTCGCGAGCCACATGACTGGCACTGCCCAGCGCATCGACCAATCCCAGCTGCAAGGCCTGCTCACCAGACCAAACCAGGCCGGAAAACAGCTCAGGATAGTCCTTGTCCTTCAGACGCTCGCCGCGCCCCTGCTTGACACTATCGATGAACTGTCGATGAGTGACATCCAGCACCTCCCGCCAGAAACGAACCTCACCCTCCTTCTGCGGCTGGAACGGATCAAGGAAAGCCTTGTGCTCGCCAGCCGTGTAGACCCTGCGCTCGACCCCAAGCCGTTCCATTGCTTCAACGAAACCGAAGCTCGCCGCCGTTACCCCGATCGAGCCGACCAGGCTGGCCTTGTCTGCATAGATCGCGTCGGCGGCGCTGGCAATATAGTAGGCACCAGAGGCCCCGAGATCGGTTATCACCGCATAGAGCTTGATGTCAGGATGCACGGCGCGCAGCCGACGAACTTCATCATAGATGTAGCCGGACTGCACAGGACTGCCGCCAGGACTGTTGATGCGCAGCACTACAGCCTTGGTATGCTTATCCTTGAAAGCAGCCCGCAGACCGCCGACAACGTTGTCGGCACTGGCAATATCATCGTCGACGATCATCCCGCGCACCTCAACCAGCGCGGTGTGATCACTTGTGCGTGCCGCCCCCTTCAGGCTCAGCCCCGGAAAAAGCATAATCAGGAGAGCGAGCAGGTAGGCGAACCCCAGCAATTTGAAGAAGATGCCCCAACGGCGCGCCCGCCGCCGCTCTTCCACGGTGGCCAGCAAGGTCTTTTCCAGCAGCCTCCAGCTCTTCTCGTCACCGCCCTCCGGCGGCGCCTTCCATTCATTCGCCATGCCTACCCCTCAACAACGACATTCTGCGCTGGCCGGAGACCCAGCCAGGCGCACAACTCGCCAAAGTCATCGATAATCAAACGCGGCCCATGCAAGCGCAGCGTCTCGATGGGCTGCGCCCCATAGCTCACAGCCACAGCCTCCATCCTGGCATGTCGCGCCATTTGCAGATCGAAAGAGGAGTCCCCTACCATCAGGGCCTGCTCGGGCGACATCCGGCAGTGCGTGAGGATCTCGTGCAGCATCCGCGGATCCGGCTTGCTGGCGGTTTCGTCCGCACAGCGGCTGACATCGAAATACCCCTGCCAGCCACGCCCCGCCAGAACCCGGTCAAGCCCCTGGCGGGTCTTGCCGGTAGCCACCGCCAGACGGTACCCCGCCGCCCGAAATACCTCCAGCGCCTCGGCCACACCAGAGTACAGCGGCGACGGCTCGCTCTCCAAGGCCAGATAATGCTCGCTGTAAAGCCGACGGACTTGCTCCAATAGCCGGGCATCATGCAGATTTGGATAAAGCGTACGGATTGCTTCCGGCAATCCCAGGCCGATGATGCTTTTTATTGCCGCATCGCTGCGCGGCTCGAGATCACAAACCATCGCCGCGACCCGCATGGACTCGACGATGCGACCGATGGAGTCGACCAGCGTGCCATCCCAATCGAAGATCAACAGCCGATAATCAGTCACTCAAACGCTCCAGGGTCTGCGCCCACACTTCATCCACCTGAGCTTCCAGACGCAACTCGCCCCCCTCCGGCAACGGCACCGCCAGCGAGCAGGCGTGCAGAAACAGGCGCTTGCCTCCAAGCGCACGGATCTCGCGGCTGAAATCCTCGTCGCCATACTTGGCATCGCCAGCAATCGGATGCCCGACATGCCGGGCATGAACCCGGATCTGATGGGTCCGCCCGGTAATCGGCCTGACCTCCACCAGAGTGGCGAAATCGCCGAAACGCCGCAGCACGCGGAAGAGCGTCAGCGCCTCCCGCCCCTCCTCGTCGACCTCCACCATCCGCTCGCCGGAGCGCAGGGTATTCTTCTGCAACGGGGCACATACTTGCTTCCGGGCACTGGGCCAGGATCCGCGCACCAGCGCCAGATAGCGCTTGTCCACCCCATCGCCACGCAACGCCTCGTGCAGATGACGCAACATGCTGCGCTTCTTGGCAATCATCAACAAACCCGAGGTATCCCGGTCGAGCCGGTGGACCAATTCCAGCCCCTTGAGCTCCGGACGCAATTGGCGCAGCGCCTCGATCACGCCATGACTGAGTCCGCTACCGCCATGCACGGCGATGCCGACCGGCTTGTTCAACACGATCAGAGCTTTATCTTCGTGGAGAATGGCTGCCTCGAGCCGCTCGAGCAACCCCTGCGCCAGCGGGACCGGCTCGTCGCGTTCGGCCAAGCGTAGCGGCGGTACGCGCACCAAGTCGCCGGCCTGCAGCTTGTACTCGGGCTTGATCCGCCCCTTGTTCACCCGCACTTCACCTTTGCGGAGGATGCGGTAGATCAAGGTCTTTGGGGCGCCCTTGAGCTGGGCGCGGAGAAAATTATCGATTCGCTGGCCGGCCGTTTCCGGGCCGACCTCGAGCAACTGGACGCCAGAATTTGCATGGGAGGGATTTATCATTGCCGCATCATATCAATTTTCAGAGAATTGAAGCACTTATTAATAGCTGCTATAATCATGAATGCCGTCATTTATACGGCCAGGCCAGCGGATGGGCGTAAAATAGAACAGTCATCCCATCCCCATACTACCCGATCCAGGGCGTAAGGCCGTCCGACGGGACTTCACCCAAACATCGCGAAGCCTCGGAAACAAATGCCTTAGTTATATGATGGCGCACCTCCACCCAAAGGAGGTCGCAATAATTGCCAACTCGCTGCAGATTCTGCGAACGGCACCCGATTTTCAAAGGATACGTGCAGGGTGGAGATGCACAATCATCGGATTGCGTAGCTGCAAGCTTTCATCCAGACGCACATGGCGTCCGCTGCCGATGCTTGATTCCTCCTCCTGATTAATTGCTTTCTGCCACAACAGTAAGCAGGAGACGTAGTCGCGACTCTGGCCACCAGCCAAACGTTGCTTGACACGGGAACGGGCTACAACCTTTCCTGAACGCCCCTGTCACCGACCGCGAGAGTCGTGTGTGCCGAACGCCGTTTCCGGCAGCCCGGAAACTGAACGGTACTACATGAAAAGAATGCTGATTAACGCAACTCAGCCCGAGGAGTTGCGTGTTGCCTTGGTCGACGGCCAACGTCTCTACGACCTGGACATCGAATCGGGCGCCCGCGAGCAGAAGAAGGCCAATATCTACAAAGGCCGCATCACCCGCGTCGAGCCCAGCCTCGAGGCGGCGTTCGTCGATTTTGGCGCCGAGCGCCATGGCTTTCTCCCCCTCAAGGAAATCTCCCGCGAGTACTTCAAGAAGACTCCCGAAGGCCGCATCAACATCAAGGAAGTGCTCTCCGAAGGCCAGGAAGTCATCGTTCAGGTCGAGAAGGAAGAGCGCGGCAACAAGGGCGCAGCCCTGACCACCTTCATCAGCCTCGCCGGCCGCTACCTGGTGCTGATGCCGAACAACCCGCGAGCTGGAGGCATCTCCCGGCGTATCGAGGGCGAGGAGCGCAACGAGCTACGTGAAGCCCTGAACGGTCTCGACGTTCCCGGCGACATGGGGTTGATCGTGCGCACCGCCGGCCTCGGTCGCTCCAGCGAAGAACTGCAGTGGGACCTCGACTATCTGGTCCAACTGTGGACCGCGATCAAGGAAGCTTCGCTGGATCGCTCTCCCCCCTTCCTGATTTACCAGGAATCCAATGTCATCATCCGCGCTATCCGCGACTATCTGCGCCAAGATATCGGCGAAGTGCTGATCGACAGCGTGGAAGCCCAGGAAGAGGCCCTGAGCTTCATCCGCCAAGTGATGCCGCAGTACCAGAGCAAGATCAAGCTCTACGAAGACAGCGTACCGCTGTTCAACCGCTTCCAGATCGAGAGCCAGATCGAGACCGCCTTTCAGCGCGAAGTCAAGCTGCCGTCCGGCGGCTCCATCGTCATCGACCCGACCGAAGCCCTGGTATCCATCGACATCAACTCGGCGCGCGCTACCAAGGGCGGCGACATCGAGGAAACTGCGCTGCAGACCAACCTGGAAGCAGCCGAGGAGATCGCCCGCCAGCTACGCCTGCGCGACATCGGTGGCCTGATCGTCATCGACTTCATCGACATGACTCCGGCGAAGAACCAGCGCGCCGTGGAAGACCGCATGCGCGAGTGCCTGGAAGCCGACCGCGCGCGCGTGCAGATCGGCCGCATCTCGCGCTTCGGTCTGCTGGAAATGTCCCGTCAGCGCCTGCGCCCGTCCCTCGGCGAGACCAGCGGCATCGTCTGCCCACGCTGCAACGGCCAGGGCATCATCCGCGACGTTGAATCCCTGTCCCTGGCGATCCTGCGCCTGATCGAGGAGGAGGCCTTGAAGGACCGCACCGCTGAAGTGCGCGCCCAGGTACCGATCCCGGTCGCCGCCTTCCTGCTCAACGAGAAGCGCAACTCCATCACCAAGATCGAGCTGCGCACCCGCGTGCGTATTGTCATCCTGCCGAGCGATCACCTGGAAACGCCGCACTTCGAAGTGCAGCGCCTGCGCGATGACAGCTCGGAAGCGCAGAGCACCCAGTCGAGCTACGAAATGACCCCGGCGGAAGTGGAAGAGGTCCAGTTGGTCAGCGCCACCCGCACCCTGGTACGCCAGGAAGCCGCGGTCAAGACTGCACCGCAGCGCAACGCCTTGGTGCCGGTCCCGGTCGAACTGCCGGCGGTGCCGGCAGCAGCCCCTCACCCTGCCTTGGAGCTCAACCTGTTCAAGGGACTGGTGAAGTCTCTGGTCAGCCTGTTCGCCGGCAAGGAAACCGCCAAACCCATCGCGGCCGAGAGGCTGGTCGAAGAGCGCCTGTCGCGCAGCGGCGAAGAGCGTCGCAGCAGCCGCCAGCAGAACCGCCGCCGCGAAAGCCGCAATGGCCGCGACGAAGAACGCAAGCCGCGCGAAGAGCGCATGCCACGCCAGCCCCGCGAGGAACGCGCCTCGCGTGAAGAGCGCCAGCCCATCGAAATCGTGGGAACGCGGGAGCCGCGGGAAAGCCGCCGCGAGCGCCCGCCTCGCGAAGAGCGTGCTCCGCGCGAGGAACGCCAGCCCGCAGAAACCATGGAAACCCGCGAGCCGCGGGAGAGCCGCCGCGAGCGCCCGCCCCGCGAGGAGCGCCGCCGCGAACTGCGCGAGCCGCTCGATATCCAGGAAAGTCCGCGGGAAGAGCGCCCTGCCCGCGTGCCGCGCGAGGGACAACCCCAGAGGGAAGAGCGTCATCCGCATGAAGAACGCCAGTTGAGCGAGCTGAAGGCTCCCGAAGAAGAGGCCCTGCCCAGCGAGGAAGCCCAGGAAGAAGAGTTGGAAGCCAGCGGCGAGGAACGCCCCCGCCGGCGCTCCCGCGGCCAGCGTCGCCGCAGCAATCGTCGCGAGCGCCAGCGCGACAGCCTGGGAAATGAGATCGAGGGCAGCGAAGAAAGCGAAGCCGCAGCAGTCTCCACGGCCACGGACGCTGTGCAGAGTCAGGCTGACGAGATCACCATGGAAGCACCTGTCGGCATCGCCCCGCTCACCGAAAAGCCCGTCGCCGTGGAAAGCGAAGCACCCAGCATGACTATCACTGCCGCACCTGAAGTCGAGGCCAGTATTGCAGAGATGCCGGATCTCACCGCCCGGCTTGAGCAGCCGCAGCCCGCCAAAGTCGAGGAGCCGGCAGTCGGCGTGAGCGAAGCGCCGCAGGCGTCCCCACTGCCACCCAAGGAGCCCGCACCGATCGCCGAGGCGCCGGTCGAGGTACCACGCAGCACTGCTCGCGCCGCCAACGATCCGCGCGAGGTCCGTCGCCGCAAGCGCGAGGCCGCCGAGGCGGCAAAGGCCGCGAAAACCACCACAGTGGCTGCCGAAGCGCCGGTGATCGAGACACAACCCGAGGCTGAGCTCGTCGTCGAAATCGCTGCGCAGGAAGCAGCACAGGAAAAGGTCGAAGTCCCGCTTGAGCAGCCTCAGGCTGTAAACGAGGCTCCCCTTCCGGTCGCTGAGTCGGTCGAGGTGCCGAGCGAGCAGGCTCGGCCTGAACCCGAAGAACCCATGGCGGCTCCAGAGCCGATCGAAGCCCCGTTCGAGCTGATCCAGCCGGAAGTCCAGCCCCCCGTCTCGGCGGAGGAGCCAGGCGAAAATCCACTCGAGCAACTGGTCGTCCAGGTGGAGGACGAACTGCCTGCCGCACGGAAAGAGCAGCAGACGCTCGATCTCCAGCCGGCCATCGAGCAGCCGGAAAGCGACTCCAACGAAGCGAAAATCGCTTCCTGGGAGGAAAGCGAAGAAGCTGCCGAGCCCCGGACCAAGGAAGCCGAGGCCAAGGACGAAACCGCAGAGAAGAAGCTGGCCAACAAGCAGGATCAGACGGCCGGTTAAGGTCGGAAACCTCGAGCCGGCTTTCACGCCGGCCCGCAACGAAAAAGGGGATGCAGTGCATCCCCTTTTTCGTTTTCGTAAGTGGCGCCGGAAGCGGCATCCGAGCCCTGGCTCAGATCACGCAGGGCTCGATCTCCAGAGACACGCCGAAGTGCCTCCCGATGTCCTCACGGATGCGTTCGGCCAATGCCAGCATCTGTCTGCCACTCGCTCGCCCATGGTTGACCAGCACTAGCGCCTGCAGGCAATGCACGCCGGCATCACCGTCGCGATAACCCTTCCAGCCAGCCCGCTCGAGCAGCCAGCCGGCTGCCAGCTTCACCACGCCGCCGGCCTGCGGATAAGCGACCAAGTCGGGATACTGGACGCGCAGGCGCTCGGCCTGTTCGGCAGAGACCGCCGGGTTCTTGAAAAAGCTACCGGCATTGCCCAGCACGGCGGGATCGGGTAGCTTTTCCCGGCGGATGGCGCAGATCGCCCGGCTGACGTCCATGGGTGTCGGCGATACCACGCCCTGTTCCGACAGCCACTGGCGCACCGAACCGTAATCCAGATGCAATCGTGGCGTGCGCTGCAGAGCGAAGCGCACACGCAGGATCAGCCAGCGTCCGGCCTGGCGCTTGAACAGGCTGTCACGGTAGCCGAAAGCGCACTCCTCGGGGGCGAACTCGCGCAGCTCGCCGCTCTGCCGGTCGAGGGCACTGAGACCGGCAAACACGTCCTTGAGCTCCACGCCATAAGCACCGATGTTCTGCATCGGCGCGGCCCCCACGGTGCCGGGAATCAGGCTGAGGTTTTCCAGTCCCGCCAGCCCCAACTCCAGTGTGTGTAGCACGAAGGGATGCCAGGCTTCGCCCGCCTCCGCCTCGATCAGCACCCGCTCGCCGTCGTCGGCCAGCAGGCGCATGCCACGGCTGGCCATGCGCAGCACCAGCGCCTCGACATCCCGGGTCAGCAGGAGGTTGCTGCCACCACCCAACACCAGTAGCGGCAACCCACGGTCGGCGGCCAACGCCAGCGCTTCGCGCACCTCGGTCTCGTCATGGGCCTCGGTGAATAGCCACGCCCGCGCCTCGAGGGCGAAGGTGTTGAACGGCATGAGGGAAAGGTTTTCCTGTATCTGCAGGCTCACAGGCGCCTCCGGATCTCGGCGAGCAGCTCGTCGCTGGCGCGTTCGAGGAGATCGAGCACCCGCTCGAACCCCTCTTCGCCGCCGTAATAGGGATCCGGCACCTCATCCTCTTCCAGCGCGTAGCGGCGCAGGTAGAGATCCAGTTCGGCGACCGAATCACTCGGGCGCAAGACCTGCAGGTTCTGCAGGTTGCTGCGGTCCATGGCGAGGATCAGGTCGAAGCGGGAGAAGTCCTCCCGACAGACCTGACGGGCGCGCAGGGCATCCAAATCGTAGCCGCGCAGGCGGGCCGCCCGGCGGGTACGGGCATCCGGCGCCTTGCCCACATGCCAATCGCCGGTGCCAGCCGAGTCGATACGGATGCGCTCCGCCAGCCCCGCCGCGCGTACCCGCTGGTGGAATACCCCCTCGGCGGTGGGCGAGCGACAGATGTTGCCGAGACAGACGAACAGGATGCGCATCAGGCCCCCAGCATACGCCGCACGCGCTCCAGATCTTCCGAAGTATCCACACCAGCCGGCGGTGCCTCCAGGGCGTCTGCCACATGGATGCGCACGCCATGCCAGAGCGCGCGCAACTGCTCCAGGGATTCGACGTTTTCCAGCCAGCACGGCCCCCAGGCGACGAAATCATGGAGAAAGCCCGCGCGATAAGCATAGATGCCGATATGGCGGCGATAAGGAATGCCGGCCGGCAAGCGTCCGCAGCTAGCGGCGAAGGCATCCCGCGCCCAGGGCAGCGGCGCACGGCTGAAGGTCAGGGCCAGGCCGTGTATGTCGCTCGATACCTTCACCACGTTGGGGTTGAACAGGGCCTCGGCGGTTTCGATCGGCTCGGCCAGAGTGGCGATGGCCGCCTCTGGATGGGCCGCCAGGTTAGCCGCTACCTGATCGATGATCGCCGGCGGAATCAGCGGCTCGTCGCCCTGCACGTTGACCACGATAGCATCATCGGCCAGCTCGAGCCGGCCGGCCACCTCGGCCAGCCGATCGGTCCCGGAGTTGTGCTCGACACGGGTCAGCAGCACCTCGGCGCCGAAGGCTTGGCAGGCCGCCTCGATGCGCGCATCATCGGTGGCCACCACCACCCGCTGCGCCCCGCTTCGGCGGGCCTGTTCCCAGACATATTGGATCATCGGCTTGCCGGCGATGTCCTGCAGCGGCTTGCCGGGCAGACGGCTGGAGGCATAGCGGGCGGGGATCACCACGCTGAAGGCGTTGCTCATTTATCCAGGCGCTCGTCGACGTTGAGGGTTCGCGCCTCGCTTTCCAGCATAACCGGGATGCCGGAGCGCACCGGGAAGGCCAGGGCGTCAGCCTTGCAGATCAGCTCGGACTTGTCATCGGCCAGCTTCAGTGGCCCCTTGCAGATCGGGCAGGCGAGAATGTCGAGTAGTTTGGGGTCCATGGTGAAATCCTGGGAAGGCAATGGAAAGCCGGCGGCACGCGCCTGGCAGGGGCCGAGCACTCAGCGCGACGCCAGCAGGCGGGTGAGAGCCGCGTCGAACCAGTCCGCAAAAGCCGGCGAAGGCATGGCATCGACGGCCAGATACCAGCAATCGGCATGGGCGAAGGCCCGGCATTTCACCGCATCCTTTTCCGTCATCACCACTGGCAGCGCTGGGCTGAAGCGTAGCTGCTCCGCGCTGTAGCGGGCATGGTCGGCGAAGGCATGCGGAATTGGGCGCCAGTGTAGCGCCTCGAGCGTGGCGAAGAAACGCCGGGGATTGCCGATGCCAGCCAGGGCATGCAGGACCGTTCCAGGCGGAAAGTGATCCAGCGGCCGGCGCTCGCCACTGGCCAGATGAACCAGGGCACTGGGCTGGAGGGTGAGGGCATAGGCACCCAACGGATCCTTGCTGGCGCCGTTGTGGAGCACGGCATCGACGCAGCCCAGACGCTCGGCCGGCTCGCGCAGAGGGCCGGCCGGCAGGCAATGGCCATTGCCGAGACCGCGGGCCGCATCGATCAGCACCAGCTCCAGGTCGCGGGCCAGGCGGTAGTGCTGCAGACCGTCGTCGCAGAGGATGAGGTCGAGGGGCTGCGCCTCGAGCAGCGCCTGCACGGCCCGTGGACGATCCGGGTCAATCGCCAGTGGCACGCCACTGCGCTGGACGATCAACAGCGGCTCGTCACCGGCCTGCTCGGCCGACTGATCGGCGCCGACCTGCCAGGGCAAGCGCGGCGGTTTGGCACCGTAGCCGCGACTGACCACCCCGACGCGCAGACCACGGCGTCGACAGGCCTCGATCAGCCAGAGAATCAGCGGGGTCTTGCCGGTGCCGCCGACGGTGATGTTGCCAACCACCAGAACCGGCACCGGCGCCCGGTAGATATCTCCCTCGCCGCGCAGAAAGCGCTCCCGGCGGCGCAGCACCACACGCCGGAACAACACCTCCAACGGGCGCAGCAGAATCAGAGCGGGATGGCCGCGGTACCAGGCCTCGAGCAGGCGGTCGGCGCAGGCCATCAGGGTGCCGCCTGAGCCTCGACCGTGGTGATGCGCAAACGAGCGAAACCGAGCTTGCCCGCGGCATCCATCGCCGTGATGACTGCCTGATGAGGGGTCTTGCCGTCGGCGCTGATGATCAGCGGCAGGCTGTTGTCGCCGCCCGACTCCTTCTGCAGGGCCCGCATCAGGCTGTCCAGGTCGCTGCTGATCAGGGCCTGGCCGTTCAACGAGTAGCTGCCGTCGACATCGATCAGCACCTCCAGTTGCTTCGGCTCGACACCCTCAGGCGGCGTGCCGCTGACGGTCTCGGGCAGATCGACCTTGAGCTGGGTCTCGCGGGTGAAAGTGGTGGTGACCACGAAGAACAGCAGCAGGATGAATACGACATCGATGAGGGATGCCAGATTGATCTCGACATTCTCCCGCGGTTTACGCCGGAATTTCACGCCTTGCCCCCGTTGAGATCGACTTCGCGATCTCCCTGCAGCACCTCGACCAGCTTGATCGCCTCCTGCTCCATGCCGACCACCAACTCGTCGACACGACGCTGCAGATAGCGATGGAAGAACATCGCGGGAATCGCCACGAACAGACCGGCGGCTGTGGTGATCAGTGCCGTGGAGATACCGCCGGCCAGCTGCGGGGCATTGGCCATGCCGGAGCCCATGAAACTACTGAAGATCTCGATCATGCCCAGCACGGTGCCGAGCAGGCCGAGCAGCGGCGCGATGCCGGCGATAGTGCCGAGGGCGTTGAGGTAGCGCTCCAGCTCGTGAATGACACGGGCTGCCGCCTCCTCGATGCACTCCTTCATGACTTCCCGGCCATGCTTGGAGTTGGCCAGCCCCGCCGCGAGAATCTGCCCCAGCGGCGAATTCGCGCGCAGCTCCTTGAGCTTGTCGCTGTTCAGCTGCTTGTCCTGAATCCAGCGCCAGACCTGTCCGAGCAGGTGCGGAGGGGTGATCCGGCTCGGCCGCAGGGTCCAGAGGCGCTCGGCAATGATGGCAAGGGCAACGACGGAACAGAGAACGATTGGCAGCATCATCCAGCCGCCCGCTTTGACAAGCTCCCACACGGTGGCAAATCCCCTTGAAAAAAGTGGCGCAACTCTAGCACAAGCGTACCCGCTCGCCGACGGCCGTCGTTCTCATTTTTCCCGCCAGAAGCGGGGCTCTTCGCGTAGCCCCTGCGCCCTGCCCCAGTCCCCCAGGCGGAACTTCAGGGCACCCTGGCGGGCGGTGTCGTAGATCACCGCCGGAAGGTCCCGATAACGTGCCATGACCTCCGGATGCGGGTGGCCGAAGGAATTGCTCCAACCGCGCGAGATCAGTACTGCTCGCGGCGCCAGTGCCTCGAGCAGGGCCCGGGAGGACGAACTGCGACTACCGTGGTGCGGCGCCAGCAACCAGTCAGCGCGCCACTCGGGATGGCTGTCGAGCAGTGCCCGCTCAGCCGCGACATCGATGTCGCCGGTCAGCAGCAGGCGCTCGCCGCCGGCCTCCACCAGCAGCACGCAGGAAGCCTGATTGCCGTCCCGGGCAGGCGCCCAGTGCCAGGTGGCAAAACGCACGCCGTCCCATTGCCACTCTTGGCTGGTGCAAGGCCGGGCGGCGAGCGCCGCCGGCAGCGCCTGTGCCTCGCCGGAGATAACCTCCCCCAGAGGCAGGCCCCGCTGCACGGCCAGGGCACCGCCGGCGTGGTCGCCGTCAGCATGGCTGAGTAGCAGGCTATCCAGACGGGTCACGCCGAGGCTGCGCAGCGAAGGCAGCACCACCCGCTCGCCCAGATCGAAATCGCCGAAGCGCGGCCCGGCGTCATAGAGCAGGGCATGCTCGCGGGTGCGCAGGAGCAGGGCGAGCCCCTGGCCGACATCCAGCAGCCAGATATCGGCCCGACCAGGCGGAATCCGCTCCTCGGGCGGATAGCTTAGGGGCAGCAGCAGTGCCAACCCCAAGGCGCGCAGCGGCACCCCCGCCGGCAGCAGAATCAGCAAGGCACCCAGCGCCGCCAGCAGCCAGGCCCAGAGCGGCACTCCATGGGGCAGCCAGGCCGGCACCGCGCCAGCGATCTCGCCGAGCAGCCAGAACAGAGCCGCCAGCAAGGCGCCGGCCAGCCAGAGGAGGCCCTCGCCCAGCGTGGGCAGGGGCAGCAACAGGGTTCCGAGCAGCGCCAGCGGCACCACCACGAGGCTGACCCAGGGCACCGCGATCAGATTGGCCAGCGGGCCGCTGAGACTGACCGGCAGCCCCAGGGCCAGCAGCAGCGGCAACAGCCCCAGCGCGGTCGTCCACTGGGCGCGCCACAGCGTCTGCATCCACGACCAGGCGCCCAGCCGGCCGCCGAAGGCCAAGGCGAGAATCGCCACCGCGCCGAACGACAGCCAGAACCCCGGCTGCAGGCTGGCCAGGGGGTCGAGCAGCAGCACCCCACCCAGTGCCAGCAGCAGGGGCAGCCAGAGCCCCAGGTGGCGGAAGCGTAGGCGCCAGAGCAACACCATGGCGACCATGGCGCAGGCCCGCTGCACCGGCACCCCGAAACCGGCCAGCCAGCCATAGCCCAAGGCCGCGACCAAGGCCAAGCCACAGGCCCAGGGCAGCCAGGGCAGGCGCCGCAGCCACAGGCCGTGACGCGCCAGCAGGGCAACCAGTCCATAGACCAGGCCGGCGAGCAAGACGACATGCTGGCCGGAGATCACCATCAGATGCACGGTGCCCGTATCCTGCAGGAGGTGCCAGTCCGCCGCGCTCAGCCCGGAGGCATCGCCCACCACCAGTGCAGCGAGGGCGCCTGCGCGGCCATGGGCATCGACCTGCCTCAGGCGCTGGCGCAGGCTATCGCGCCAGCCGGCGACAGCGCTCGGTGCGAGGCGCTTCCCCGCCTTCACCGTACCAGTGGCGCCGATGCGCTGCGCCAGTAGCCAGGCCTCGTAATCGAACCCTTGCGGATTGACCAGGCCCCGCGGGCGCTTGAGGGTAACGGCCAGACGCCAGCGCTCGCCGGCGCGGATTTCCGGCCCGGCATGCCACGCCAGGCGCAGCCGTTGGGGCAACTCGGCACGCCGGGACAGCGCCCCCTCCAGTTGGAAGCGCAGCGTGCCGTCGATCGCCTCCGGCAGACCAACCACTTGCCCCTCCAGCCACAGGGTGCGACCGTCGAGCTCGGCAGGCAAACGCCCATCCAGCGCCCATTGTGCGGACAGGCCGGCCCAGCTCAGGCCGAGGAGAAAAAGCGCTGGCAGATAGCGGCGAAACGGCAGGCAGGCCGCTCCGCTCAACAACAATAGAGGCCACAGCCACCAAGGCGGCAGGGCCGGGAGAAAACGCAGGACGAGCAGGCCTGCCGCAAGCGCCAATATCCCTGTGCGCAGCATTCGAAACGACTCCGCAGTTCGTGCATCTCATGGGGACGGGTGGCCGCGATTGGCTGCAACAATACCTACAGCAAGCCGTCATCAATGCGTGCATAATACTGGCGCTTCGAACCGCCGAGTGTCGCCATGCCCCGTCGCATATTTAAGCGCTACATGCCACATCCGGATAGCATCAGGGAACACAAATCCCTGCGCTTCCTGGGCAGCTTGATCCACGATCCCAACCTCTGGCACCTGAACCGCCACTCGGTGGCGCGAGCCATGCTCGTCGGCCTGTTCAGCGCCTTCATGCCGATCCCGATGCAGATGCTGCTCGCCGCCGGCCTGGCCATCCCGCTGCGGGCCAACCTACCTATTTCCATCGGCCTGGTCTGGCTGACCAACCCCATCACCATGACACCGGTGTTCTACTGCACCTACAAGATCGGCAGTTGGATTCTGGACACGCCGCCGCTGACCTTGCCCAGCGAGCTGACCATGGCCTGGATCACCGAACGGCTGGCCACCCTGTGGGGCCCCATTCTGGTCGGTTCGCTCATCACCGGGATCGTGCTCGGCATCATCGGCTACGTGGCGACCATGCTGTTCTGGCGCTGGTGGGTCCGCCACACTTGGCGGAAACGCCAGGAAAGACGGCGCAAACCCGAAAGCTGAAACAGCCGCACGGCGGGAAAAGCGTGCGCGGCCAAACCTCTTCATTCATAGCGCAGAGCCTCGGCCGGCTGGGTGCCGGCGGCACGCCAAGACGGATAAAGGGTGGCGAGAAAGCTCAGGACGAAGGCCGCCGTGCAGACCAGCAGCACGTCCAGCGCCTGCAGATCCGACGGCAGATAGCTGACGAAATAGATGTCCGAACTGAGGATCTGCTGGCCACTGACCGACTCCAGCCAGGCGATCAGCTCGCTGACGTTCAACGCCGCGATCACCCCCAGCACGGCCCCGACCAAGGTGCCAAGCGCCCCGATCACCGTGCCCTGGACCATGAAGATCGCCATGATCTGTCCCGGCGTGGCACCCAGAGTGCGCAGGATGGCGATATCCGCTCCCTTGTCGGCGACCACCATGATCAGTGTGGCGACGATGTTGAACGCCGCCACCGCGACGATCAGCAGCAGCAGCAGGCCGATCATGGTCTTTTCCATCTGCATGGCGCTGAACAGGCTGCCTTGGGTCTGTGTCCAGTCGACGGCGCGGTAGCCCACGCCGAACTCCCCGGCGATCCCCGCCGCCACCTGCGGCGCTTGGTACAGATCCTTCAGCGCCAGGCGCACGCTCTGCACCTGCTCGGGCTGCCAGCGCATCAACTGCGCCGCATCGGCGACATGGATCAGCGCCAGTGAGCCGTCCAGCTCGGCGCCGATCTTGAATATTCCGACCACATTGAGACGCTGCATCCGCGGGGTAATGCCGCCCGGGGTATCGCTTAGTTCGGGGACAATCAGGGTCAGTTTGTCGCCGACCTGCAGACCGAAGCGGCGCGCGGTGATCTCGCCGATGACCACGCCGAACTCGCCGGGCGCCAGGTCGGCCAGGTGCCCTTGCTGCAGGTGGCCAGCGACGATGGAGACCTTCGGCTCCTCGTGCGGATCGATGCCCTGGATCTGGATCGGCTGCATCGTCCCCTTGTAGGACAGCATCCCCTCCAGCTCAGTGAGCGGCGCCGCGGCCCGCACCTCCGGATGCCCCAGCGCCGCCCCGGCGAGGGCACGCCAGTCGTCTACCGGCTGGACGCCGGCGATGGCGGCATGCGGCACCATGCCGAGAATCCGCGAGCTCATCTCCTTCTGGAAACCGTTCATCACCGAAAGCACCAGGATCATCGCCAGCACGCCGAGGGCGAGGCCGATCATTGAGGTCAGCGAAATGAAGGAAATGTAGTGATTGCGCCGCTTGGCCCGGGTGTAGCGGGCACCGATGAAAACCGCCAGGGGACGAAACATGCTCACTCCGCAACCAGTCGACCGTCTTCGAGACGCAGCACCCGGTCCATCTGCCGGGCCAGTTGGGGATCGTGGGTCACCACCAGGAAGGCCGTGTGCAGGGACGTGCTGAGCTCCAGCATCAGCTCCTGGATACCCTGGGCGGTATGCTGGTCGAGGTTGCCGGTCGGCTCGTCGAGCAGCACCAGGCCCGGCTGGTTGGCCAGGGCACGGGCGATCGCCACGCGCTGGCGCTCGCCGCCGGAAAGCTCCGCCGGCTTGTGCCTGAGGCGATGCCCCAGGCCGACCCGCTCGAGCAGCGCGGCGGCCCGCTGGCGCGCCTCGGGAATCGCCACCCGGGCGATCAGCAGGGGCATGCAGACGTTCTCCAGGGCGGTGAATTCCGGCAACAGGTGATGGAACTGGTAGACGAAGCCCAGCGCGCGATTGCGCAGCAGGCCCCGCGCCTTCTCGTTGAGCGCCGAAAGCTCCTCGCCAGCCAGCCACACGCTGCCCTCACTGGGCGTGTCCAGGCCGCCGAGCAGATTGAGTAGAGTGCTCTTGCCAGAGCCCGAGCTGCCTACGATGGCCACCCGCTCGCCCGGATGCAGCTCCAGCTCCAGGCCGGAAAGCACCACCACCGACTGCGGACCCTCCTCGTAGCGCTTGCCCAGGTTGCGGCAACTGAGAACGGCCCGATCTTTCATAGCAGTGTCACTCATAACGCAAGGCCTCCGCGGGCTGGGTGCGCGCGGCGCGCCAGGCCGGATACAGGGTGGCGAGGAAACTCAGCAGCAGGGCTGCACCGCAGACCAGCGCCACGTCCTCGCCCATCAGCTGCGAAGGCAGGTAGTCGATGAAATAGACATCCGCGCTGAGGAACTTGTGGCCCAGCAGCTTCTCGAGGGCAGCGATCCAGCTGCCGATGTTGAGCGCGGCGAGAATGCCCAGGGCACCGCCGATCAAGGTGCCGATCACGCCGATCACCGTGCCCTGGACCATGAAAGTAGCCATGATCTGTCCCGGCGTGGCGCCCAGCGTGCGCAGAATGGCGATGTCTCCCTTCTTGTCCGTGACCACCATGACCAGCGTGGAAATGATGTTGAAAGCCGCCACTGCGACGATCAATAGCAATAGCAGACCGATCATGGTCTTTTCCATGCGAATCGCCTGATATAGGTTGCCGTGGCTGCGCGTCCAGTCGCGGGCGTAGAAATCCTCACCGCCCAAACTCCCTGCGATCTCCCAGGCGGTGCGTGGCGCCTGGAATAGGTCGGCGAGCTTGAGCCGCAGCCCCTGGACCTGACCGGGTTTCCAGCGATGCAGACGCCCCAGGTCGTCGAGATGAGCCACGGCCACGTAGCCGTCCAGCTCGCCGGCGCCGACATGGAAGACCCCCTGCACAGTGAAGCGCTTCATCCGCGGGAACATGCCGGCCGGGGTGACCGTCACCTCAGGGGCGACGAAGGTGAGTCGGTCGCCGATACCGACGCCCAGCTTGGCAGCCGCCTTGTCGCCGATGAGGATGCCGAATTCGCCCGGCTGCAACGCGGCCAGGCTGCCCTGGAGAAAGAAGTCGCCAATGATCGACACGCGCGGTTCGAGCGCGGGCTCGATGGCATTGATCAGCACCTTCTGCACCTGACCGTTGTGGGTCAGAAGCCCCTGCATCTGGGTGAAGGGCGCCACCGCGACGATCTGGGGATGGGCCTGCGCCCGCGCCGCCAGACTGCGCCAGTCGTCGATTGGCACCGGACTTTCGATAGTCGCGTGAGGAACCATGCCGAGTACCCGGGTGCGCATCTCGTGATCGAAGCCGTTCATCACCGACAGCACCAGGATCATCACCAGCACGCCGAGTGCCAGTCCGGTCATCGAGGTCAGCGAAATGAAGGAGACGAAATGGTTGCGACGCTTGGCACCCATATAACGCATGCCGATGAAAACGGACAGCGGTGTGAACATAGCGGAGGTCGTTATCGCCGGCGAAAGAGAAGCGCCCCTGGCGGGGCCTGAGGGCCGATCCTAGCTGTTACACTCAGGGCCGGCAGCTGGCCATGGGGGACGCCATGTCGACATGAAATCGCCGCGCATACTACCGTATCGCAGCGACCGATGGCACCGGAAATTGCCCGGCCGCTGCCAGGGGACAGGCTCGGCAGGTACCCTTTCCGACCATGCGGCAGAGCCTATCATGCATGCCCTGCGAGCGTGCTCCCGACAAGCTTTCGCCATCCTCAACCATGCAGAGCGGAATCGCTCCGAAAGGAATAATCGTGACCCTCATCTACGGTCATCGCGGCGCCAAGGGCGAAGCCCCGGAAAACACCCTGGTCAGCTTCCAGCGCTGTCTCGAACATGGCGTACGACGCTGCGAACTCGATCTGCACCTGTCTCGCGACGGCGAGCTGATGGTCATCCATGACCCGACCCTGAAGCGCACCACCGGCCGTCGCGGCAAGGTCAGCGAGCAGGATGCCGCCGAACTGGTGAACATTGACGCCCGCCGGGGCGGCCCAGGCTGGGTACAGCCCTGCGCCATCCCGCGCCTCGCCGAACTTTTCGAGAGATGTGACTTCGAGCATTGGCAGTTGGAAGTGAAGAGCGCTTCGCGGGTGCGCGCGGCACACACCGTGACGGCTATCCAGGAGCTGGTGGAGCGCTATGGACTGTTCGAGCGGGTCACCGTGACCTCGAGCTCGCGGGAAGTCCTGCGGGCCCTGAGACGGCTGACGCCTCGCCTGTCTCGCGGCCTGGTTGCCGAATACGCGTGGCTCGACCCGGTGAAGATCGCCCGCAACCACGGCTGCGAGCTGCTCGCCTTGAACTGGACTCTGTGCACCCCGGAACGGCTGAAAAGGGCACG
This sequence comes from Azotobacter armeniacus, assembly GCF_054779355.1. Taxonomy (NCBI): domain Bacteria; kingdom Pseudomonadati; phylum Pseudomonadota; class Gammaproteobacteria; order Pseudomonadales; family Pseudomonadaceae; genus Azotobacter; species Azotobacter armeniacus. The sequence goes on along the minus strand of NZ_BAAGYK010000112.1, from coordinate 25,410 downwards.
ACAGGTGGGGCTGCAGGTATCGGTATGGACGGTGAACGAACCGGCGCTGATGCGCCGGCTCGCCGATTTCGGGGTAGACAGCCTGATCACAGACTTTCCCGGTTTGGCCATTGCCACCCTTGGGAAAGGCTGAAGTCGCCCCCTCCGACCGGTTCAGGCCACCGGTCGGAGTCTCTCAAAAAACCCGGTTGAGGCCGTCGTACGCCGCCACCCGGTATGCCTCGGCCATGGTCGGGTAGTTAAAGGTGGTATTGATGAAGTATTTGAGGGTGTTCGCCTCGCCCTTCTGGTTCATGATCGCTTGGCCAATGTGGACGATTTCCGAGGCCTGATAGCCGAAGCAGTGCACGCCGAGGATTTCCAGAGTCTCGCGATGGAAGAGGATCTTCAGCATGCCCGCCTTCTCGACAGCGATCTGCGCCCGGGCCATGCTCTTGAAAAAAGCCTTGCCGACCTCGTAGGGAACCTTCGCCTGGGTCAGCTCGCGCTCGGTCTTGCCGACCGAACTGATCTCCGGAATGGTATAAATGCCGGTCGGCACGTCGTCAACGAAGCGCCAGCTGTCGTTTTCCGTGATGCTGCCCGCCGCCGAACGGCCTTGGTCATAGGCGGCACTGGCCAGGCTCGGCCAGCCAATCACGTCGCCTGCCGCATAGATGTTGCCGATTTCCGTGCAGTAATGCTCGTCGACCTGGACCTGCCCGCGGCTATTGGCCTTGAGGCCGATGTTCTCCAGGCCCAGCTTGTCGGTGTTGCCGGTACGGCCGTTGCTCCACAGAAAGGCGTCGGCCTTGATCTTCTTGCCGGACTTGAGGTGCAGGATCACCCCGTTGTCCAGGCCCTCGACGCGCTCGTACTCCTCGTTATGGCGGATCAGCACGTTGTTGTTGCGCAGGTGGTAGCTGAGCGAATCGGAGATCTCGGCGTCGAGGAAGCTGAGCAGTTGCTCACGGTTGTCGATGAGGTCGACCAGCACACCCAGACCACTGAAGATGGAGGCGTATTCGCAGCCGATGACCCCTGCCCCGTAGATGATCAGCCGGCGCGGCGTGTGTCCGAGGCTGAGGATGGTGTCGCTGTCGTAGATGCGCGGGTGGCTGAAATCGACGTCGGCCGGACGGTAGGGACGCGAGCCGGTGGCGATGACAAACTGCTTGGCCACCAGCTTCTCCACCATGCCGTTGAGGTGGACAACCTCGATGGTGTGCTCGTCGCAGAAGCTCGCGGTACCGAAGAAGGTGTCAATGCGGTTGCGCGCATAGTAGCTGGTCCGCGAGAAAACCTGCTTGGCGATGACCTGCTCGGCGCTCTTCAGGACATCGGCGAAGGAGAACCAGCGCGGCTCGCCGATCTGGCGGAACAGCGGGTTGTTGTTGTACTGCATGATCTGCCGCACCGAGTGGCGCAGCGCCTTGGAGGGAATGGTCCCGAGGTGGGTGCAGTTGCCGCCGACCTGGGGGCGGTCATCCACTACCGCCACCTTACGCCCGGCCTTCACGGCATTCATCGCAGCCCCTTCGCCAGCGGGGCCTGTGCCGATTACCACCACATCGTAGTTATATACAGCCATACTTACTCCTGAAAACGCAGCGGGGTGCCCCCGGCGCGATTGACGAATTCGTTCGAACCTGACTGGATGCCCCAATGCCGGCCCTGCCGCTATAGGCCTTTTGGGGCTCACCGCCCTGCCACGGAGCGGCTAATCCCTGTTGGCGTCGTAACCCAGACTGGGCTTGGCCGCCTTGTCACCCCCGGCATTCGCTTCCTCGCACTTGTCCTGATCGCCTCCGCAGATGGGACAGTCATCCTTTTCGATCTCCAGGTTGGCGATGCCGCCGCAGGAGCCGGCGATGGGCTTGCGGCCCATGATCACGCCGATGGACATGCCCAGCACCACCAGCAACATGACGAGAAAAACCAGTACCCAGGTCATTGGTTGTCTCCTGCACCGAACAGCTGATCGAAGGCTGCGGTGCTTTTGGTGGTGAATCCCTGATCCTCGCGAATCACCAGAAAGGCGGCGATCCCTTGCCGCTCTGCGAAGGCCAGTCCGCGCTCGTCGCCGAGCACCATCAATATGGTGGACAGACCGTCCGCCCTGAGAGCCGAAGGGTCCACGACCGTCGCTGCCGCCAGACGATGGAGGGCCGGCGTGCCGGCCTTGGGATCCATCGTATGGGAATAGCGCTTGCCGTCCTGCTCGAAGAAGTTCCGGTAGTCGCCCGAGGTGGAAACCGCATAGCCGTCGAGGGCGATGATCTTCTGCGCGACCCGCTCGTTGTCGTGGGGAGCCTCGATAGCGATCCGCCAGGTCGTGCCGTCGGGCTTGCGCCCCCGGGCCTTGAGTTCGCCGGTGATCTCCACCAGATAGCTGTCCACGCCCAGCGCCTCGAGACGGGCGGCGACCCGGTCGACCGCATGGCCGGCAGCGATGCTGTTGAAATCCACCTGCACCGGGGCGTCCTTGCACAGTCGCTCGCTGTCGATGCGCAGATACTGGTGCCCCACACGCTGGCGCACTGCGGCGATCGCCCCGGCATCCGGCACCCGCTCGCCGTGACCGTGCGGGCCGAAGCCCCAGAGATCAAGCAGGGGACCGACGGTCAGATCCAGCGCCCCCTCGCTTTCCACAGAAAGCCGCTCGCCAGCCGACACCAGCTTGCGCACCTCGCTGGGCATCGGCGCACAGCTGCCCGCCGGAAGAGCATTGAAGCGTTCGATATCCGAATCGGCACGGTAGGTGGAAAGCTGTCGATCAAGCTCCGCCAGGATCGCCTCGCTCTCGCGCTGCAGATCCTCCCGGGCAGGCATGCCCTGGCGCTGGACATATTTCACCGAATAGGTGCTGCCCATGGTCGGGCCGGCAAAACTTTCCACCTGATCAGAAAACATGCAGCCCGCTATCGCGGCCGCCAAGGCGACCACGATAGCGGGCTTCAGCATTGCAGCGACCACACTAGCCGCCGAAGTCGTCAAGCAGGATGTTTTCCCGTTCGACGCCCAGCTCAAGCAGCATCTTGATCACCGCCGCGTTCATCATCGGCGGGCCACACATGTAGAACTCGCAATCCTCGGGAGCCGGATGGTCCTTCAGGTAGTTCTCGTACAGCACGTTGTGGATGAAGCCGGTCAGCCCGGTCCAGTTGTCCTCGGGCTGCGGATCGGACAGCGCCAGGCGCCACTGGAAGTTCGGGTTCTCCGCCTGCAGCTGATCATATTCCTCGACGTAGAAGGCCTCGCGCATGGAGCGTGCGCCGTACCAGAAGCTCATCTTGCGCGTGGACTTCAGACGCTTGAGCTGGTCGAAGATGTGCGAGCGCATCGGCGCCATGCCGGCACCACCGCCGATGAACACCATCTCGTTGTCGGTATCCTTTGCGAAAAATTCACCAAAGGGACCGTACACCGTGACCTTGTCACCCGGCTTGAGGTTGAACACGAAGGAGGACATCTTGCCCGGCGGGATATCGTCGCGGTTCGGCGGCGGCGAGGCGATGCGGATGTTGAACTTGACGAGGCCCTTCTCTTCCGGGTAGTTCGCCATGGAGTAGGCGCGGATCGTCGTCTCGTCCACCTTGGACACGAAGCGCCACATGTTGAACTTGTCCCAGTCGCCGCGGTACTCCTCCTGGATGTCGAAGTCCTTGTAGTTGACCACGTGCGGCGGGCACTCCAGCTGGACGTAGCCGCCCGCGCGGAAGTCCACGCTCTCGCCTTCCGGCAGACGCAGTGTCAGCTCTTTGATGAAGGTGGCGACGTTGGGGTTGGACTCGACGGTGCACTCCCATTTCTTCACGCCGAAGACTTCTTCCGGCACTTCGATCTGCATGTCCTGCTTGACCGGAGTCTGGCAGGACAGGCGCCAGCCTTCCTTGGCCTGACGGCGGGTAAAGTGCGACTCCTCGGTGGGCAACATTTCGCCGCCGCCCGACTCGACGACGCACTTGCACTGCGCGCAAGTGCCGCCGCCACCACAGGCGGAGGACAGGAAAATGTTGTTCGCAGCCAAGGTCTGCAGCAGCTTGCCGCCGGCTGGCACGGTAATGGTGCGCTCGGCGTTGATCTCGATGTTCACGTCACCGCTGGACACCAGCTTGGCCCGGGCGGCGAGAATGATCACCACCAGCGCCAGCACGATGGCGGTGAACATACCGATGGCGAGGAATATTTCGTAACTCATCTGCTCATCCCGTCCTTACAGCTGTACGCCGGAGAAAGACATGAAGCCCAGGGACATCAGGCCAATGGTGATAAAGGTGATCCCCAGCCCCTGCAAGCCCCCAGGTACATCGCTGTACTTCAGCTTCTCGCGGATGCCGGCGAGCAAGGCAATGGCCAGCGCCCAGGAGAAACCCGAACCGACGCCGTAGACCACGCTTTCCGAGAGGCTGTAGTCGCGCTCGACCATGAACAGGGTACCGCCCATGATGGCGCAGTTCACCGTGATCAGCGGCAGAAACACGCCCAGCGCGTTGTAGAGCGAAGGCACGTACTTATCCAACAGCATCTCGAGGATCTGCACGATGGCAGCGATGACGCCAATGTAGCTGAGCAAGCCGAGGAAGCTGAGATCGATGTCCGGCAGGCCCGCCCAGACCAGCGCCCCATCCTTCAGCAAGTAGGTGAAGATCAGGTTGTTGGCTGGCACCGTGATGGTCTGCACCACCACGACAGCGATGCCGAGGCCGATGGCGGTTTCCACCTTCTTGGAAATGGCGATGAAGGTGCACATGCCGAGGAAGAAGGCCAGTGCCATGTTCTCCACGAACACGGCCTTCACGAACAGGCTGATGTAATGCTCCATTAGTAAGCCTCCTTGTTCGAGACCTGCGGGGCCAGACGGTAGGCCGGCTTCTCGACCTGACCTTTCTTCCAGCTACGCAGGCCCCAGATGATCAGGCCGATGAGGAAGAACGCCGAGGGCGGCAGCAGCAGCAGACCGTTGGGCAGATACCAGCCACCATCCTTGATTGCAGGAAGGATGGTGTAGCCGAGCAGCTTGCCGGCGCCGAACAGTTCGCGGATGGTGCCCAGCACGACCAGCATGACGCTGTAGCCGAGACCGTTGCCGATGCCATCGAAGAACGACAGCAGCGGCGGGTTCTGCATGGCAAAGGCCTCGGCACGGCCCATCACGATGCAGTTGGTGATGATCAGGCCGACGAACACCGAGAGCTGCTTGGACAGCCCGTAGGCGAAGGCCTTGAGCAGTTGGTCGACCACGATCACCAGCGAGGCGATGATCACCATCTGCACGATCATGCGGATCGAACTGGGGATCTGGCTGCGGATCAACGAGATGAACAGGTTGGAGAAGCCGGTCACCAGGGTCAGGGCAATCGACATCACCAGCGCGGTCTTCAGGTTGGAAGTGACTGCCAGGGCCGAACAGATGCCGAGGATCTGCAGGCCGATCGGATTGTTGTTGAAGACCGGATTTAACAGGACTTCCTTGATAGTCGGTTGCGCCATGCTCAGGCCCCCCCATTGCGCAGGTTAGCGATAAACGGGCCGAAGCCCTTCTGGCCGAGCCAGAAGCGCAGCAGGTTCTCGACGCCGTTGCTGGTCAGGGTCGCGCCAGCCAGGCTATCCACCTGATGGATGGCCTTCGAGCTTTGCTGATCGACGCCGCCCTTGACGATCTCCACGGCCAGCTTGCCCTCCTCATCGAATAGGGTCTTGCCCGGCCACAGGCCCTTCCATTTCGGGTTGTCCACTTCGCCGCCCAGACCGGGGGTCTCGGCGTGCTGGTAGAAGCCCATGCCGACCACGGTGTTCAGATCGCCCTTGAGCGCCATGAAGCCGTACAGAGTCGACCACAGACCGTAGCCGCGCACCGGCAGGATCAAGGTGTCCAGTTGGCCGTCCTCCTCCACCAGATAAACGGTGGCGAAACGCTCACGACGCTTGATCGAGGCCATGTCCTGTTCGCCCGGCAGGACGTCGGACAGCTTGGGATCCTTGGCCGCCTTGAGCGGATCGAAGGTATTTGCATCATGCGCCTCGCTGTACGTGCCGGACTCCAAGTCCACCACCTTGGCGACGATGCGCTCCTTGTACAGCGCCTTGACCTGCTTGCTGGACAGTTCCGCATCGCCCAGCCCGGCGATGGCCAGGATGCTACGCTGCTTGTCCAACTGACGGTTCTCGACCTGGGTGGGTTTCAGCGCCACGGCTGCGCCGGCGACGAACACCGAGCACACCAGGCAGACTACCAGGGCCACCGTCAGCGTGCGGACGGTGGATTCTTTCTGATTAGACATTGCGTGCCAGCCTCCGCTTGATGTTGGCCTGAACGACGAAGTGGTCGATCAGCGGCGCACACAGGTTGCCGAACAGGATCGCCAGCATCATGCCCTCGGGGAATGCCGGGTTGACCACACGGATCAGCACGACCATCAACCCGATGAGGGTGCCGAATACCCACTTGCCGGTATTGGTCATGGACGCCGAGACCGGGTCGGTGGCCATGAACAGCATGCCAAAGGCGAAGCCGCCGACGACCAGATGCCAGTACCAGGGCATGGCGAACATTGGATTGGTTTCGGAACCGATCAGGTTGAACAGGCTGCTCAGGGCAATCATGCCCACCATCACGCCAGCGACGATGCGCCAGGCGGCGATCTTGGTCATCAGCAGTACGCCACCGCCGATGAAGATGGCCAGGGTGCTGGTCTCGCCGATGGAACCATGCATGGTGCCAAGGAAGGCATCCATCCAGCTGGCGCCAGCGCCAACCACGCTCTCGACGCCACCGGCAGCCGCCAGGCTCAGGGCGGTGGCGCCGGCATAGCCGTCAACCGCAGTCCACACCCCATCGCCGGACAATTGCGCCGGGTAGGCGAAGAACAGGAAAGCACGACCGACCAGTGCCGGATTGAGGAAGTTCTTGCCGGTACCGCCGAACACCTCCTTGCCGATCACCACGCCGAAGCTGATGCCCAGCGCCACCTGCCAGAGGGGAATGCTTGGCGGCAGGATGAGAGAGAACAGCACCGAGGTGACGAAGAAGCCCTCGTTGACCTCATGCTTGCGCACTGAGGCGAACAGCACTTCCCAGAAACCACCGACAATGAAAGTCACCGCGTAGATCGGCAGGAAGTAGGCTGCCCCTTGAACGAAGCAGTCCCACAGGCTGTTCGGGTCGAATCCAGCCAGGGCGCCGGTCAGGGCGAAACGCCAGCCGTCCTGGGCCGCGAGCAGCTCGGGGCTCTTGGCGAAAATCAGGTTGGCCTGGTAGCCGGTGTTCCACATGCCGAAGAACATCGCCGGAAAGGTGCAGAGCCAGACAAAGATCATCATCCGCTTGAGGTCAATGCCGTCACGCACATGGGCGGTGGTCTTGGTCACGCTGGCCGGACGATAGAGGAAAGTATCGACGGCCTCGTAGAGGGCGTACCACTTCTCGAGCCTGCCACCCCTCTCGAAGTTGTGCTCGATCTTGTCGAGAAACGCTCGGATTCCCATCAATCAACCCTCCTTCTCAATGCGGGTGAGGTTGTCCCGGAGAATCGGGCCATACTCGTATTTGCCGGCACAGACATAGCTGCACAGGGCCAGATCCTCTTCGTCCAGCTCCAGTGCACCGAGCTTTTGCGCCATCTCGGTATCGCCGACGATCAGGCTGCGCAGCAACTGCGTCGGCAGGATGTCCAGCGGCATCACCTCTTCGTAGTTGCCGACCGGCACCATGGCGCGCGGGCTGCCGTTGGTGGTGGTGGAGAAAGCGAAACGCCGGTCTTCCATCAGCGTGGAGACGAATACGTTGAGCAGTGAATGCTTGTCCGTGCCGGCGCGCAGGTAGTGCAGCATTTCCCGCTCGTCGCCTTCCTTCAGGCAGGACACCTGCAGGTGATAGCGGCCGAGATAGGCAAAGGCACCATGGGCGCTGCGACCGCCAAGCAGCGAACCGGACACCACACGGTTGTAGCCGGGTTGCAGCTCGCCGGCGGTCAACTCGTCTAGATTGGCGCCCAGACGGGTACGCAGCAGACGCGGACGCTCGACCACCGGGCCGCCCAGGGCGGCGACGCGCTCGACCGACAGCCGACCGGTGGTGAACAGCTTGCCGACGGCGATCACATCCTGGTAGTTGATGGTCCAGACACTCTTGCTGGTGCTGACCGGATCGAGAAAATGGATATGGGTACCGGCCAGACCTGCAGGATGCGGACCGGCGAACGCCTCGGACCGAACCTTGGCCAACTGCTCGCCGGGCAAGGCGACGCGGTCGGCCTTGCACAGGTAGACCCCGGCGAGATTGGCGAGCACCTTGAGGCCGCTCTCGAAATCCGCCGCCTGCTCGGCGATGATCACTGCAGGATTCGCCGCCAGCGGATGGGTGTCGATGGCGGTGACGAAGATCGAGCTGGGCGTCGCGTCGACCGCTGGCACACGGCTGAATGGCCGGGTACGCAGTGCGATCCACAGGCCGGAGCGCAACAGGTTCTCACGCACCTGCTCACCGCTCAGGCCTTCCAGCTGCTCCGGCGAGTACTGGGCGAAGGTTTCTTCTTCGTTACCTTCCAGGTCGATGACCACCGACTGCAGGACACGCTGCGCGCCACGATGGATGGCGCTGACGACACCTGCCCCCGGTGCGGTGTACTGAACCCCCGGAGTCTTCTTGTCGCTGAACAGGACCTGACCGAGCTTGACCCGGTCGCCAACCTGAACATTCATGGTTGGCTTCATGCCGTGATAGTCGAAGCCTATCACCGCTACGCTATGGACCGGTCTCGCAGCTTCTATGCGCTGCGTCGGCTCACCTGTTATGGGCAAATCGAGCCCTTCTTTGATTTTGATCATAGGTTTTAGGCCTAACCCACTGACTCCAACAACATATAAGAAACTCAAAGAACGCAGACGAGGGACAAGCAACGGTGAACCGCGACCTTTCCAGCGCTCCGCAGCCTTCGAATCCAGGAAAAAAATCCGGTCAATTATAAGGATGCTCCCGGATGATGGCCACCCAAGGGCTTGTTTTTTACACTGTCTAAAAGGGAGTTTTTCTGTCCACGCCCCCTCCCCACAACGCCGGAAGCGGCGGAGGAAAGGAATGGAAAGCGGAAAACAAAAACGGGAGCCCATAGGCTCCCGTTCTGCAGTCGACGCAGCGATCAGCGGGGGAAGGTTGGCGGATTGACTCCGGCCATTTCCTCCAGCACGCGCACCACCTGGCAGCTGTAACCGAACTCGTTGTCGTACCAGACATAGAGCACGGCACGGTTGTCGGTGCAGATAGTGGCTTCGGCATCCACCACGCCGGCATGACGGGAGCCGACGAAGTCGGTGGAGACCACCTCGGACGAGTTGACGAAGTCGATCTGCTTGTGCAGGTCGGAGAACATCGCCACTTGGCGCAGGTATTCGTTGATCTCTTCGCGATTAGTGGATTTCTCCAGGTTCAAATTGAGGATCGCCATGGAGACGTTCGGCGTCGGCACACGAATTGCGTTGCCGGTCAGCTTGCCGGCCAATTCCGGCAGCGCTTTGGCTGCCGCGGTGGCTGCACCGGTTTCGGTGATAACCATGTTCAGCGGAGCGCTGCGACCGCGACGGCTGCCTTTATGGAAATTATCGATCAGGTTCTGGTCGTTGGTGTAGGAGTGCACGGTCTCCACGTGACCATTGGCGATGCCGAACTTGTCGTTCATTGCCTTCAGCACAGGCACGATGGCATTGGTGGTGCAGGAAGCCGCGGAGACGATTTTGTCCTCGTCGGTGATATCGCGGTGGTTGATGCCGTGCACGATATTCTTCAGGGCACCCTTGCCCGGAGCGGTCAGAACCACGCGGGCGACACCCGGACACTTCAGGTGCTGGCCAAGTCCCTCGGCATCGCGCCACTTGCCGGTGTTATCCACCACAATGGCGTCCTTGATGCCGTATTGGGTATAGTCGACGGAGGTCGGATCGTTGGAGTAGATCACCTGGATCAGGTTGCCATTGGCGAGGATGGTGTTGTTTTCCTCGTCCACAGTGATGGTACCCTCGAACGGGCCATGCACTGAGTCGCGACGCAGCAGGCTGGCGCGCTTGGCCAGATCGTTGTCAGCGCCCTTGCGCACGACGATGGCGCGCAGGCGCAGGCCCTCGCCGCCGCCGGTCTTCTGGATCAGGATGCGTGCCAGCAGGCGACCGATACGACCAAAGCCGTACAGCACCACATCGACACCCTTGTGCGGCGCGGTGTTCTGCTTGCCGGCAACCTCTGCCAGCTCGTCGCGGACGAACTGCTCGACCGGACGACCAGCACCAGCCTCCTTGTACTTGCCGGCCATCTTGCCCAGATCGACCGAAGCGGCGCCGAGCTTCAGCTCACTCATCGCCTTGAGGATCGGGAAGGTATTGTGCACCGAGAGTTCGCTCTCGTCGCTCTGGCGGTGACGAGCGAGACGGTGGGCCTTGAGGATGGCAATCACGGAGCGGTTGATCAAGCTACGGCCGAAGATTGAGGTCACCACATTGTTATTGCGGTAGAGCTGGCCGATCAACGGGATCATCGCTTCAGCGAGAGCTTCACGGTCAATCCATTCACCAAGACACTGGTCGGGCTTCTGATTCACGGGTGATACCTTCCACATGTAGGGGCTAATAAAAAGAACTACATTATGATCATGCCGACACGGCTCGACAATCTGCAGCGGATGAAACACTGACAGCAAAGCGTGCGGATAGTTACAATCGACCGGATATCAATTTTCCACCGGAGCCACGCCTCCCTGTGTCTGTACTGCGTATTCCGAGCCTGCCGGCCGCACCCGGCAAACAACACTGGGGCAACCTGCAAGGTACGGCGCTCTCTCTGGCGATCGCCGAGGCTGCCAGCGCCGCCAAGCGATTCACCTTGCTCCTCACCGCTGACAGTCTGAGCGCCGAACGCCTGGAACAGGAACTTCGTTTCTTCGCCCCGGAGCTTCCGGTGCTGCAGTTCCCGGACTGGGAAACCCTGCCCTATGACCTCTTCTCACCCCATCAGGACATAATTTCCCAGCGCATCGCCAGCCTCTACCGCCTGCCGGAACTGAGCCACGGCGTGCTAGTGGTACCGGTCACCACTGCGCTGCACCGCCTGGCGCCGAAGCCCTTCCTGTTGGGCAACAGCCTGGTACTGGACGTCGGCCAGCGGCTCGACGTGGAGCAGATGCGCCAGCGCCTGGAGGCGGCCGGCTACCGCTGCGTGGAGACTGTCTATGAGCACGGCGAATTCGCCGTGCGCGGTGCGCTGATCGACCTCTTCCCCATGGGCAGCGAGCGGCCCTACCGCATCGACCTGCTCGACGACGAGATCGAGACCCTGCGCACCTTCGACCCGGAAACCCAGCGCTCGATCGACAAGGTCGAATCGATCCGCCTGTTGCCGGCCCGCGAATTCCCGCTGCAGAAGGAGGCGGTCGCCACCTTCCGCGCCCGCTTTCGCGAGCGCTTCGACGTCGATTTCCGACGCTGCCCGATCTATCAGGACCTCTCCAGCGGCATCACCCCAGCCGGCATCGAGTACTACCTGCCGTTATTCTTCGAGGAAACCGCTACCCTCCTCGACTACCTGCCGTCCACCACCCAGGTGTTCTCCCTGCCCGGCATCGAACAGGCTGCCGAACACTTCTGGAACGACGTGCGTAACCGCTATGAGGAGCGCCGCCTTGACCCGGAACGCCCTCTGCTGCCGCCCACTGAGGTGTTCCTGCCAGTGGAAGACTGCTTCGCTCGCCTGAAGGACTGGCCGCGGGTGGTCGTCTCGGCAGAGGACCTCGAACCCGGTGTCGGCCGCGAACGCCTGCCGGCGCGCCATCTGCCGGCGCTGGCCATCGATGCCAAGGCCAGCCAGCCACTGGCAGCCCTGGCGGACTTCCTGGGGGAGTTCCCAGGCCGCGTGCTGTTCACCGCCGAGTCGGCCGGGAGACGCGAAGTCCTGCTGGAGCTGCTCGCGCGCCTGAACCTGCGCCCGCAGAGCGTGGACGGCTGGACAGGCTTCCTCGCTGGCACAGAGCACTTGGCCATCGCCATCGCCCCGCTGGACGAAGGCCTTTTGCTCGACCAGCCGGCTCTGGCGCTGGTTGCGGAAAGCCAGCTGTTCGGCCAGCGAGTGATGCAGCGCCGGCGCCGGGAAAAGGCCCGCGACGGCGGTGACAACGTCATCAAGCATCTCACCGAGCTGCGTGAGGGCGCGCCGGTGGTGCACATCGACCACGGCGTCGGCCGCTACCACGGCCTGATCACTCTGGAGGTCGAAGGCCAGGCCGCTGAATTCCTCATGTTGGAATACGCCGAGGAAGCCAAACTCTACGTGCCAGTGGCCAACCTGCACCTGATCGCCCGCTACACCGGTAGCGACGATGCCCTTGCCCCGCTGCACCGGCTGGGTTCGGAACAGTGGCAGAAGGCCAAGCGCAAGGCCGCCGAGCAGGTCCGCGACATCGCCGCCGAGTTGCTCGATATCTATGCCCGGCGTGCCGCCCGCGCCGGCTTCGCCTTCAGGGACCCGACCGCCGACTACGAGACCTTCAGCGCCAGCTTTCCCTTCGAGGAAACTCCGGACCAGCAAGCCGCTATCGACACGGTACGCACCGATATGCTGGCGCCCCGGCCGATGGACCGCCTGATCTGCGGCGACGTCGGCTTCGGCAAGACCGAGGTGGCCATGCGCGCCGCCTTCATCGCCGTGCACAGCGGCCGGCAGGTGGCCGTGCTGGTGCCTACCACCCTGCTCGCCCAGCAGCATTACAACAGCTTTCGCGATCGCTTTGCCGACTGGCCGGTGAAGGTCGAAGTGATGAGCCGCTTCAAGTCGGCCAAGGAAGTCGAAGGCGCCATCACTGCATTGGCCGAGGGCAAGATCGACATCGTCATCGGCACCCACAAGCTCCTCCAGGACGACGTCAAGTTCAAGAACCTGGGCCTGGTGATCATCGACGAGGAACACCGCTTCGGCGTGCGCCAGAAGGAGCAGCTCAAGGCCCTGCGCAGCGAGGTGGACATTCTTACCCTGACCGCCACGCCGATCCCGCGCACCCTGAACATGGCCGTCGCCGGGATGCGCGACCTGTCGATCATCGCCACCCCGCCAGCACGCCGACTGTCGGTGCGCACCTTCGTCATGGAGCAGCAGAACACGCTGATCCGTGAGGCGCTGCTGCGCGAATTGCTGCGTGGCGGCCAGGTCTATTACCTACACAACGAGGTGAAGACCATCGAGAAATGCGCCCGCGAGCTGGCCGAGCTGGTGCCGGAGGCGCGCATCGCCATTGGCCACGGACAGATGCGCGAGCGCGAGCTGGAACAGGTGATGAGCGACTTCTACCACAAGCGCTTCAACGTGCTGGTGGCCTCGACCATCATCGAAACCGGCATCGACGTGCCCAGCGCCAATACCATCGTCATCGAGCGCGCCGACAAGTTCGGCCTGGCCCAGCTGCATCAGTTGCGCGGGCGGGTCGGACGCAGCCATCACCAGGCCTACGCTTACCTGCTCACCCCGCCGCGCAAGCAGATGACCGAGGACGCGCAGAAGCGCCTGGAAGCCATCGCTGGCGCCCAAGACCTCGGCGCCGGTTTCGTCCTGGCCACCCACGACTTGGAAATCCGCGGCGCCGGCGAGCTGCTCGGCGAGGGCCAGAGCGGGCAGATCCAGGCGATTGGCTTCACCCTCTATATGGAAATGCTGGAGCGCGCGGTCAAGGCCATTCGCAAGGGCGAGCAACCGAGCCTCGAGCAGCCGCTGGGCAGCGGTCCGGACATCAACCTGCGGGTGCCGGCACTGATCCCCGAGGACTACCTGCCGGACGTGCACGCCCGCCTGATCCTCTACAAGCGCATCGCCTCGGCGGCCGACGAGGACGAGCTCAAGGAGCTGCAGGTGGAAATGATCGATCGCTTCGGCCTCCTGCCCGAACCGACCAAGCACCTGATGTGCCTGACCCGGCTGAAGCTGCAGGCGGAGCAGCTCGGCATCGCCAAGATCGACGCCGGGCCTCAGGGCGGGCGCATCGAGTTCGCCGCCCATACCTGCGTCGATCCGCTGGTGCTGATCAAATTGATTCAGAGCCAGCCGAACCGCTACAAATTCGAAGGCGCCACCCTGCTCAAATTCCAGATCCCCATGGAGCGCCCGGAAGAACGCTTCAATGCCCTGGAGGCGCTGCTCGAGCGCCTGACCCCGCAATCCGCTTAAGGACAGATCCCATGCGTGCGCTACGCCTGCTTCCCCTGCTGTTCGTCCTGCTCGCCCCAGCCGCATTTGCCGAGGGGCTCTACCAGGTCGAACTGATCCTGTTCCGCCAGCCCGGCAATCCGCTGCCTGCCGGCCAGCCGCCGGCAGAGAACTGGGCAGCCGGAGCGCAGACCCTCAATGACGCGAACCGCCGGACACCTTCACTTGAAGAGCAGGCTGCCAAGCTGTCCGCGACCAATGGCTACAAGGTGCTGCTGCATCAGGCCTGGCAGCAGCAACTGGGCGGCGTGCCGAGCCGGATGGCACTGAGCTCCGGCAAGGAGCGTCACGGCCACTTTCCCATCGAGGGCACGCTGAGCCTGACCCAGGGCCGCTATCTGGACATCGCGGCGGAGTTCTGGATCAACCGCTTCGACAATACCGGCTTCCTCGCAGGCAGCGAGCGCCTGAAACAGACGAGCCGCCTGTCCGTCGGCCAACTCACCTTTCTCGATCACGGCAACCTGGGCCTGCTGATCCGGGTGAACCCGCTCTGACGCTCTCCTCTTACAAATGAAAAAGGACCGCCCGCAGCGGTCCTTTTTCATTTTCACGCCCCCGAACGGCTCAAGCCGCCAGCACGCGCCCCAGCACCGCCTTGGCCTTGCCCATGCCCCCGCCCAGGGCGCGCTCGATGTCGTCCATGGTGATCAGCGCCGAGCCCTTGCCCGCCCCCGGGTTTACCACCAGCGCCAGGCAGGCGTAGGGCAGCCCCAGCTCGCGGGCCAGCACAGCCTCGGGCATGCCGGTCATGCCGACGATGTCGCAGCCGTCCCGCTCCAGACGGACGATCTCGGCGGCGGTCTCCAGGCGCGGTCCCTGGGTGCAGCCGTAGACCCCGTGCCTGCTGAAGGCGCAGCCTTCGACGGCCAGTGCCGCGATCAGCCGCTGGCGCAGCGCCTCGTCGTAGGGATGGCTGAAGTCCACGTGGGTGACGGTATCGAGATCGTCCTCGAAGTAGGTATGCGCCCGGCCGAAGGTGTAGTCGATGATCTGGTGCGGCACGCAGAAGTGCCCGGTGTCCATCGACGCATGGATGCCGCCGACCGCATTGACCGCCAGGACGGCCGTGGCGCCGGCCTGGCGCAGCGCCCAGAGGTTGGCCCGGTAATTGACCCGATGCGGCGGAATGCGGTGCGGATGGCCATGGCGCGCCAGGAACAGCACCTCGCGGCCGGCGTACTCACCGCGGAGGATGTCCGCCGAAGGAGCGCCATAGGGCGTCTCCTGTGACAGAGACTGACGAATGCTCAGCCCGTCCAACTGGGTCAGACCGGTGCCGCCGATGATTGCATGAACCGTCATCTCATCTCCTCAATCGATCAGCCGGGCCTGGCGCAGACTCTCGAGCGCGCGCAGCCAGCGTGGATTCTGCTTGTAGTCGATCCCCGGGAAGGCCCGCCGGCGCATCCGCGCCAGTCGGGGTGCCGGCTTCACGCCGAGGCGCTGCAGGGCGGACAGGGCCAGCTCGGCCGCCGCCCGGTCGTTGCACACCAGCCCCATGTCGCAGCCAGCAGCGAGTGCCGCCTCGATCCGCGCCGCCGCATCGCCGGCCACTTGGGCGCCGGCCATCGATAGATCATCGCTGAACACCACCCCGTCGAAGCCCAGCTCGCCGCGCAGGATGTCCTGCAGCCAGCGACGGGAGAAGCCGGCCGGCTGCGCATCCACCTGCGGGTAGATGACGTGCGCTGGCATCACAGCATCCAGCTGCCCGCCGAGGCGCTGGAAGGGCAGCAGGTCCTGGCCACGAATCGCCTCGAGACTGCGCTCGTCGGTGGGAATGGCCACATGGGAGTCGGCCTCCGCCCAGCCATGTCCCGGGAAATGCTTGCCGGTGGCGGCCATGCCGGCGGCGTGCATGCCGCGGACGAAGGCTCCGGCCAGGCGGACGACCGCCTGTGGATCGCCCGCAAAGCCACGCGAACCGATCACCGCACTGCGCCCGTAGTTCAAGTCCAATACTGGAGCGAAACTGAAGTCCAGCCCCCCCGCCAGCACCTCGCTCGCCATCAGCCAGCCGCACTCCTCGGCCAGCCGTTCAGCCTCGTCGTAGCCGACCAGCGCGCCCATCGCCGGCAGACGGACAAAGCCCTGGCGCAGGCGCTGCACGCGGCCGCCCTCCTGATCCACGGCGAGCAGCAGGTCGGGACGCACGGCCCGGATCGCCGCACAGAGCTCGCGGACCTGGGCGGGGTGCTCGATATTACGGGCGAACAGGATCAGACCGCCCACCTCGGGCTGGCGCAGCAAGCGGCGATCCTCGGCCGTCAACCAGGTGCCGGCGATGTCCAGCATCAAAGAGCCTTGCATGAAAAATCCTTAAGTGAGATCGGCCGCCGCCCACCCGGGGCACGGCGCTTCTTCGATCCGCACGCGACAGTGCAGGGGCACGCGCGGGTAGAGCTCCAGCAGGTCGGCGTTGCGCAGGCGCACGCAACCATGAGAGCGCGGCACCCCCATGGGCTCGCTGTCCGGCGTGCCATGGAGATAGATGTAGCGGCGGAAGGTATCGACCGCCCCGAGCCGATTGCGCCCGACTTCGCAGCCGCTCAGCCAGAGGATCCGGCTGAGGATCCAGTCGCGACCGGGAAAGGCCTCGTGCAGTTGCGACGTCCAGACCTCGCCGGTCCAGCGCCGCCCGCGCAGCACCGCTCCTGCCGGCAGCCCCTCGCCGATCCTGGCGCGCACCTGATGCAGCCCGCGCGGCGTACAGCCGGAACCGGACAGCTCGCCGGGGCCATTCAGTGCGGTGGAAACTGCTAGGCGCAGAAGCAGACGGCCGTCGGCAAAGCCGTACAGAGCCTGATCCGCCAGGGAAATATGGATAAGATCGAGAGGTCGCATGGGCGGCTAGCTTAGCCGATCGGGACGACGACGCCCACCGCCCCGCTACTCGTCCGCACCGGGTGGAGCGGGACGAGCCGCGCTTCTGGAGGACACTGCCACCTTGCCGCGCGGTTTGGGCTTGGCACTGGCCAGTTGCGGATCATGGATGGCGCTCTCCGCCCGCATACCGGCGGCAAGAAAGGGCACCAGCAGACGCATCGCCTGTTCGCTGGAGGTCTGCACATCGAAACTCTCCTCGGCGAAGGCACGCAGCATATCGATTCCGGACAGGCTGAAGGTGGCCGCGCCGAGCATGAAATGGGTGCGCCAGAACAGCTCCAACGGCGGAATCCGCGGCACCGCCTCTTGCAGCAGCAGCAGGTAGCGCCGGAAGAGCTTGCCGTACATGTCCTCGAGGTAGCGCCGCAGATGCCCCTGCCCCTGGCTCAGGGCCAAGCCGAGCAGGCGCATGAAAATGGCCAGGTCGCCGCCGCTGCGCGGACGTGCCGACCGCACCTGTTCGATGGTGATCTCCAGCAGCTCCTCCAGGCTTATGCCGCGCTCCGGACCAGCCTGGCGACGATCCAGCTCGCGCTCCAGACTGGCACAGAAAGGGCCGAGAACCCGGGAAAAGACCGCCTCGATGAGCGCGCTCTTCGAACCGAAGTGATAGTTCACTGCCGCCAGGTTGACATCGGCCTTGCTGGTGATCAGCCGTAGCGAGGTTTCAGCGAATCCCCGTTCCGCAAACAGCTGCTCCGCTGCGTCCAAGATGCGCTCGACAGTTTCCGAGTGGGGCATGCTTCCTCCGCAGGGTGACGACCCTGTCATTTTTTAGCCGCCATTGTATTTCAATTCGAACACTGGACTGAGCGGGGATTGCCAGCGTAGCCGTGACGAAAGGTTGCCAGCCAAGTGATACTGTATATAATTCCAGGACCTGGATAAAAAGACAGAGCAGCCTCCATGTTCAAACTGACGCCTCGCCAAGTCGAAATCCTTGCCTTCATCAAGCGCTGCCTGGAGGAAAATGGCTATCCGCCGACCCGAGCGGAGATCGCCAGGGAGCTCGGCTTCAAGTCGCCCAACGCGGCGGAGGAGCACCTCAAGGCCATGGCGCGCAAGGGGGCGATCGAAATGACCCCGGGCGCCTCCCGCGGCATCCGCATCCCCGGCAGCGAGGCCGATAGCGAACCGACCAGCCTGCCCATCATCGGCCGGGTCGCGGCCGGCGCACCGATCCTCGCCCAGCAGCACATCGAGGAAACCTGCCAGATCAACCCCCACTTCTTCCATCCCCGTGCCGACTACCTGCTGCGGGTGCGCGGCATGAGCATGAAGGACATCGGCATCTACGATGGTGACCTGCTCGCCGTGCACACCTGCCGCGAGGCACGCAACGGCCAGGTCGTGGTGGCGCGCCTCAACGACGAGGTCACGGTGAAACGCTTCAAGCGTGAAGGAGACAAGGTCTGGCTGATTGCTGAAAACTCCGAATTCGCCCCGCTCGAGATCGATCTGAACGAGCAGGACCTGACCATCGAGGGATTGAGTGTCGGCGTGATACGCCGCTAGGAGGAACCATGTCGCTCCCGCTCCCACAGCCGCTGAAACCTTCGCAGTTGATGCTATTCAAAGCGGCTCTGGCCCAGCAGCCGCCCCACAGCGAGAAGGGAACGCCAGGATCAACCCACGCAGGGGAGGCAGAGCCCTTCAGCGAACTCAGCCTGCGCGGCGGCGCCGGACAGTGCCTGTTCCTGCTCGCGCCCATCCTGCGCGAGCTGAGCCAGGGCGATGACGGACGCTGGCTGACCCTGGTCGCGGCCCCCGCCAACCTGAGCCACGGCTGGCTGCGCGAGGCCGGCCTGAATCGCGAGCGGATTCTCCTGCTGCAACCTTCTCAGGGACAGGAAGCCAGCGAGCTGGTCTGCGAAGCCCTGCGTCTGGGGCGCAGCCACACGGTGGTCAGTTGGCTCAGTCAGATCAATCGATCGACCCGGCGCCAACTGCTCCAGGCAGCCCGGATCGGCCAGGCACAGAGCCTGAACATTCGCCTGGGCTGAAGCCTGCACGGTGAGACGGCGGGAGGCAACCGACTGCCGTCGCCCGCCCCGCGGGCGGATCCGGATTCAGTGCAGAACCCGCGGCAGCTCGTCGCTCTCGAAGTCGCCCTCGGCCAGACGCCCCGCCATTTGCACACCCACGTTCAGCATGGCCTTGGCCACCTCGATGTGGTGGCCTTGCAGAAAGGTCTTCGCACTTTCGGAAAAGTCGAGGACGACCAGCTCTTCTTCGTCATCGGCACGACGCAAGGCAATGCGCCCATCGGGCAGTTCGACAATTTCGAGAAAGGACGTAGGCATGGGCTCTGCTCTTGGGAAAGGCTGGACATTGTAATGTAACAGTCGGTCCCGGGCATCCCTGGGTGACCGCTTCGCCCCTTCCCTGCCGACTCAGCACTCAGTCATGGACTCGCGAAAGCGCAGGGTCAACTCTTTGAGCAATTGGTGCCATTGCTCCAGCTGCGCGGCGCTCAGGGCCGGCGCCTGCTCCACCTCCTCCAGTCTGAGCGCCTCTATCAGCGGCAATCCAGGATCGACTCTGGCCTTCTTCGGCGTCTGCGGCGGCTGAAACAGCCGGGCGTATTCGGCCAGCAACTGCGCCAGCCAGGTCTCCGGCTGACTGGCCAGCTCCACCAGCTCAGCCAATTCCGGACAGGGAGCCGCGCTCAGCAGCTCGCGACTCAAGAGCCGCTCGACCTGTGGCGATCCGGCCTCGGGCAGACGATAGAAACCGGCGATTTCATGGCACAGTCCAAGCAAGGCGCCATACAGATGGAAGAGCACCGCTTCGCCCTGCGCCAGGACCTGCGCCTGAGCATTCAGCGCCCGGCTTTCCTCCGCTTGGCGCAGGGATACCAGTGCCAGGCCAGCAAAATAGAGTTTCTGGTTGGTACGAATATAAAGCTCGTGGGCCATGGCGGCGCCCTCCGGTTCAAGACAGCCACTGTATACCGGGCTGAAGTGCAATTATGGACCCGCAGCGCGGACGGCACCTGCCGTCCCCGACGGTGGGTGCCCCGCAGGCAGGAAAAATCGGCGAACGACGCGGATCAGCGCTTGTCCTCGACCCTCCAGCTGCCATCCTGATAGAAGGCACGCCAGCCGCTGGGCTTGCCCTCGACCTCGCTCTGCACGTACTGCTCCTTGGTCTTGCGGCTGAAACGGATCACCGCCGGGCGTCCCTCCGGATCCCTGGCCGGAGCTTCCAGCAGAAAGTGGTACTTCGTATCGAGC
This sequence comes from Azotobacter armeniacus, assembly GCF_054779355.1. Classification (NCBI taxonomy): domain Bacteria; kingdom Pseudomonadati; phylum Pseudomonadota; class Gammaproteobacteria; order Pseudomonadales; family Pseudomonadaceae; genus Azotobacter; species Azotobacter armeniacus. The sequence goes on along the minus strand of NZ_BAAGYK010000112.1, from coordinate 5,073 downwards.
TCATCCCGGTGCGGAAGCAGCTCCAGGACCAGCGGCGCGCGGGTCTCGCGGTTCTTCGGGAACTGGCTGGCTGCGAGAAACAGGCCGGAGGCACCGTCGCGCAACACGTAGACGTCGTCGACCTTCTCACAGCGGAGTTCCGGCATCTTCACTGCATCCATCTTCGGCGGAGCCGGCTCGCCGCTCTTCAGCAGCTTGCGGGTGTTCTTGCAGGCGGCGTTGGTGCAGCCGAAGAACTTGCCGAAACGCCCGGTCTTGAGCTGCATCTGGCTGCCACACTTGTCGCACTCGAGGCTCGGGCCCTCGTAGCCCTTGATGCGATACTGGCCTTCCTCGATCTCGTAGCCGGAGCAGTCCGGATTGTTGCCGCAGATGTGCAGCTTGTGTTGCTCGTCGAGCAGATAGGCGTCCATCGCCGTGCCGCACTTCGGGCAGCGGCGCTTGTGACGCAGCAAAAGCGATTCGGACTCGCCCTCGTCGTCCGCGGCGATCTCATCGCCCGGAATCAGGTTGATGGTCGACTTGCAGCGCTCCTTGGGCGGCAGACTGTAGCCCGAGCAGCCCAGGAATACGCCGGTCGAGGCCGTACGGATCATCATCGGTCGGCCGCATTCGCGGCAGGGAATGCCGGTCAGGGTCGGCTGGTTGGCACGCATGCCCGAGTCGCTGGACTCGGCGGCATCGAGCTTCTTACGGAAGTCGCCATAGAACTCGTCGAGCAGATGTTTCCAGTCACGTTCGCCCTGGGCGACGTCGTCCAGGTGCTCTTCCATGCTGGCGGTAAAGCCGTAGTCCATCAGGCTGGCGAAGCTTTCGGCCAGCCGCTCGGTGACGATGTCGCCCATCTTCTCCGAATGGAAGCGGCGGTTCTGCAGGGTCACGTAGCCTCGCTCCTGGATGGTGGAGATGATCGCTGCATAGGTGGACGGCCTGCCGATCCCGCGCTTTTCCATCTCCTTGACCAGGCTAGCCTCGCTGTAGCGCGCTGGCGGCTTGGTGAAATGCTGGCTGGGATCGAGCTTGAGCAGATCTAGGCGCTCGCCCTCGCCCATTTCCGGCAGCACGTCGTCCTCGCCGGGCTTGGCCAGCTGCGGCAGCACGCGGGTGTAGCCGTCGAACTTGAGGATGCGGCCCTTGGCGCGCAGCTCGAAGGCGCCGGCTTGGACGCTGACGTTGGTCGACAGATATTCGGCCGGCGGCATCTGGCAGGCGACGAACTGACGCCAGATCAGCTCGTAGAGACGCTCGGCGTCGCGCTCCATGCTGGACAGCTGGTTGGGCCTCAGGTTGACGTCGGAGGGGCGGATTGCCTCGTGAGCTTCCTGGGCGCCCTCCTTGCTGGTGTAGACGTTAGACTTGGCCGGCAGGTATTTCGCACCGAACTCGCCTTCGATGAAGCCGCGAGCCATGGCTAGGGCATCAGCCGAGAGGTTGGTCGAGTCGGTTCGCATGTAGGTGATGTAGCCAGCCTCGTACAGGCGCTGGGCCATCATCATGGTCTTCTTCACCGAGAAGCCCAGGCGGTTGCTCGCCGCCTGCTGCAGGGTCGAGGTGATGAAGGGCGCCGAGGGCTTGCTGCGGGTCGGCTTGTCCTCGCGCTTGGCCACTGTGTAGCTGGAGGCCTTGAGCTTCTCCAGCGCGGCCAGCGCCTGAGCCTCGTTGAGCGGGCGGAAGGCCTCGCCGTTCTCTTTCGCCACCTCGAAGCGCACCTTGTCGCCCCGGGCGGTGCCCAGATCGGCATGGATCTCCCAGAACTCCTCCGGGATGAAGACGCGGATCTCCCGCTCGCGCTCGACGATCAGCTTCACCGCCACCGACTGTACGCGGCCGGCGGACAGACCGCGGGCGATCTTCTGCCAGAGCAGCGGCGAGACCATGTAGCCGACCACCCGATCGAGAAAGCGCCGCGCCTGTTGCGCGTTGACCCGGTTGATGTCCAGCTCGCCCGGCTGGGCGAAGGCTTCCTGGATTGCCTTCTTGGTGATCTCGTTGAACACCACGCGCCGGTAGCGGCTGTCGTCGCCGCCGATGGACTCGCGCAGGTGCCAGGCGATGGCCTCCCCCTCGCGGTCCAAGTCGGTGGCGAGATAGATGGTGTCGGCTTCCTTGGCCAGGCGACGCAGCTCGTCGACCACCTTCTCCTTGCCCGGCAGGATCTCGTAGTGGGCCTTCCAGCCGTGTTCGGGGTCGACCCCCATGCGCGCGATCAGCTGGCGCTTGGCCTTCTCCCGGGGCGACAGCGCCGGCGCCTCGGCCGCGCTCTTGCCACGCTTGGCCGGCTCCTTGGCGGTACTGGCCGAGCCGCTGGTGGGCAGGTCACGGATGTGGCCGATGCTCGACTTCACCACGTACTGGCTGCCCAGATACTTGTTGATGGTCTTGGCCTTGGCCGGGGATTCCACGATGACCAGCGATTTACCCATGGATCGGAGTGTTCCTAATTCGAAAGATGAAAGCGGGGGAGCGTCTATCGGCCTGCCGGGTCAGTGCTTGAACGCAAGTTCGGCCGAACGAGGTTCCGAGACAAGGCGCTGTGACGGGTCATAGCCGGGCTATGGCAAGGAGCGGCAACGCAGTATCAGGGCCTCGGACGCCGAAAGTGACTCATCGAACCGACCGCAAGGCTCTAGCTTGGCGCTATATATAGTGGCCGCCGACGCGAGGTCAAGGGCAGCACGGTCGTACTTGTGGCTCAGATGGCTGGAAAAGCCGGGGTTTCCGCTCGAATCAAAGCAAAGCGCGGCATCTGGCGGCCGTCAACTTCGACGCTTCCGGCGAACATCGCCAGCGGCCGGACCCACAGCCCAAAATCGCCGTACAGGGCCTGGTAGACCACCAGCTCCTCCTCGCTTTCGGAGTGCCGGGCCATACCGAGCACGCGGTATTCGGCCCCCTTGTAATGGCGGTAGAGACCGGGTTGCATAGTCATGGCGTCCTCACGGTGGTGAATGCGCCCAAGAGACGCGGAAACGCAAGACCGGGGCACAGGGCCCCGGTCTCACAAGTAGCGGCTGGATGGCTTCAAACGCGTTCGAAGACGGTGGCGATCCCCTGGCCGAGGCCGATGCACATGGTCGCCAGCCCCAGGGTGCCGCCCTTCTGGCGCATGATGTTCAGCAGGGTGCCGGAAATCCGCACCCCGGAGCAACCGAAGGGATGGCCCAGGGCGATGGCGCCGCCGTGCAGGTTGACCTTGTCGTCCAGCAGATCGAGCAGCTTGAGGTCCTTGAGCACCGGAATGGCCTGGGCGGCGAAGGCCTCGTTGAGTTCGACGAAGTCGATGTTGGCCATGGACAGCCCGGCCCGCGCCAGCGCCTTCTGGGTGGCCGGCACCGGACCGTAGCCCATGATCGACGGATCCACCCCGACCACCGCCATGGCGCGCACCACGGCCAGCGGCTGGATGCCCAGATCGCGGGCACGCTGGCCGGACATGACGATCATGCAGGACGCGCCGTCGGTGATCTGCGAGGAGCTGCCCGCGGTGACGGTGCCGTTCTTCGGATTGAACACCGGCTTGAGCTTGGCCAGCCCCTCCAGGGTGGTGTCCGGGCGGATCGTCTCGTCCTGCTCGAAGACCCGCAGCAGGCCGTGCTCGTCGTGGCCCTCGGTCGGCACGATCTCCTCGGCGAAGTGGCCCTCGACCGTGGCGCGGTGCGCCCGCTGGTGCGAGCGCAGGGCGAAGGCGTCCTGCTGCTCGCGGCTCACGCCGTGCATCATCGCCAGCATCTCGGCGGTCAGCCCCATCATCCCGGCGGCCTTGGCCACCTGCAGGGACAGCTTCGGGTTCGGGTCGACTCCGTGGGTCATCGGCAGATGCCCCATGTGCTCGACGCCGCCGACCACGAACACCTCGCCGTTGCCGGTCTGGATCGCCTGCACCGCGCTGTGCAGCGCGCTCATCGAGGAGCCGCACAGGCGGTTGACGGTCTGCGCGCCGCTGCTGTGCGGGATCGGTGTCAGCAACGAAGCCATGCGCGCGATGTTCCAGCCCTGCTCCAGGGTCTGGTTGACGCAGCCCCAGATCACATCCTCGACCTCCGCCGGATCGATCTGCGGGTTGCGCGCCAGCAGCTGGGTGATGAGGTACGCCGAGAGGTTCTCGGCACGGGTGTGGCGATGCATGCCGCCCTTGGAACGGCCCATCGGGGTACGGGCGAAGTCGACGATGACGGCGTCTTGCGGATTCAGACTCATGACTCGGCTCTCCCTCGCTCAGGCAAAGAACGTCCGGCCCTGGCGGGCCATTTCGCGCAGTTTTTCGGTCGGTTGGTACAGCGGCCCCAGGTCGGCGTGACGGTCGGCCAGCTCGACGAAGCGGGCGACGCCGAGGGTGTCGATGTAGCGCAGTGCACCGCCGCGGAAGGGCGGGAAGCCGATGCCGTAGATCAGACCCATGTCGGCCTCGGCGGCCGACTCGACGATGCCCTCCTCCAGACAGCGCACCGTCTCCAGGCACAGCGGCAGCATCAGCCGGTTGACGATCTCCTCGTCGTCCAGCTCGCGCGTCTCGCGGACCAGCGGGCGGAGCAGCTCGGCCACCTGCGGGTCCTCGAGCTTCTTCGGTTTGGAACTACCGTCGTGCTCGTAGGCGTAGAAGCCGCTGCCGCTCTTCTGGCCGAGACGTCCGGCCCCGAGCAGCACGTCGATGGCGGTGGGCCCTTCCTCCTTCATCCGCTCGGGATAACCCTCGGCGAGCACGTTGCGTGCATGCACCGCCGTGTCGATGCCGACCACGTCGAGCAGGTAGGCCGGCCCCATCGGCCAGCCGAACCCCTCCATCACCCGGTCGATGTGCTGGAAGTCGATGCCGTCGGCCAGCAGCCGGGTGAAGCCGGAGAGGTAGGGAAAGAGCACGCGGTTGACCAGGAACCCCGGGCAGTCGTTGACCACAATGGGGGTCTTGCCCATCTTGCGGGCATAGGCGACAGTGGTGGCGATGGTCTGCTCACTGGTCCGCTCGCCACGGATGACCTCCACCAGCGGCATCAGCGGCACCGGGTTGAAGAAGTGCATGCCGCAGAAGCGCTGCGGATGCTTGAGCGAGCCGGCCAGCAGGCCGATGGAGATGGT
>NZ_BAAGYK010000111.1:0-3237 GCF_054779355.1 Azotobacter armeniacus | reverse complement strand
CTTCTCCTTGAAAACCAACACACAAGGATCACCTGCATTCCTGACAAGCTCTACAACAGACGCGTCCGGCCTGAGTCGATCATGACGCAAAAAAAACAGGAAAAACATGTAAATGGACTCTTCGTCGTTGCAGAAGAGCTCCTGAAACTTGATTTGGCCAAAGAAAATAGCGAAGCAGGAGCAGCATTGAATCAATTCATCCAATTTATCCTGACCACTGCATCAACAACAGGCAGACAGGCTTACGGAGACAGCCTTCCCTATCATACAAGAAAGAAATTGGCAATTCTATTTGCAAGAACGAAATTACAACCCAGAAAAGCAAAAACTATTGCGCTCTGCATTTTCCCAGAACTACTAGCAATAAAGAGATCTCTAAGAAAAAATCTTCATATTTAAAGGAGCACAAGGAGCTTGATGAAATGCGAAACCAAGAAAAGTGGAAATCGAGCAAGTTCATCTATAAGAAAGGAAAGCTCATTGCATCGAGAGACCCAAAAGAAGTTAGCATCGGTTCAAGATTGGTTACCGACCTTATTGCGGGATTTTACGACAACAATCTTAAGCAACATGCCAAGGGCAAATTATTAGATTTAGGTTGTGGAAAAGTTCCCCTTTATGCAGCGTATAGAAAATTTGTGACAGACAATATTTGTGTTGATTGGGGGAACACAGTTCACAAGAACGAGCACCTGGATTATGAGCTAGATCTAACAAAAAATCTTCCCTTCAATGACAGTGAGTTTGACACCATCATACTTTCAGACGTACTGGAGCATATACCTGTGCCAGAAAAACTCTGGAAGGAAATGACCAGAGTTTTGTCAATGGAAGGAAAAATCATAATGAATGTCCCTTTCTATTATTGGCTTCATGAAAAGCCTCATGATTACTATAGATATACAGAATTTGCACTGCGGCGCTTCGTGGAGACGTCTGAGCTGAAGCTGATCCAGCTTGAGCCTATGGGCGGAGCCATGGAAATCATGACCGACATTTTTGCGAAAAATATTCTTCAACTGCCAAAGCTGGGACGGCCATTTGCGCTTGTCACTCAATGGTTCACGTTGGGCTTCATAAGAACCAAATTCGGAAAGAAGGTATCAGAAGCCACAAGTAGAAATTTCCCTATAGGATATTTCTTAATCGTAGAAAAGCCGCATTAATGTAATAGAAAAGGCTGCTCAGAAAGTCTTGAGGCCTTGAATATTCATAAATTTTATTAACTTCAACGGGGCTACCGGCCAGCTGCCATACAACTCCCGCCTGGATGCACCTCCTCGCCCCGCACGAGGCCCGGCCCAACAGCAAACCCTACTGATCCCACAAGCATCGGCAAGCCCACGGGCAGACGCCTGTCCGACTGCCAGGGGAAAATCATCCCACGGGTTTGCGGCCGGCAGCGACACAGCCTAGCCTTTGGTAGCCCACGTTGTGTGAAGGGCCCTCCTTTTCCTGCGATGGAGCCTGAAACATGAAAGCATCCCTGCCCGCCCTGCTCGCCTTGATGCTGAGTTTTCTTGGCCTGGCCATTGCCAACGAGGCAGACGCGCCCACCCCGGCATCCGCCGCGCCAGACACCTCCACCACGGCCCCGCGCATACCGGACAGCTTGCCCCCCGCCGCTCACCTGCCGGGCCTGAACAGTGCACTACGGGTCGGTTCCGCCGTTGCCGCCTTTAGCACCAACGGCACGACGGGCACCTCGGGTACCCGCTAGCGTCCCCGGCGGTCGATGCAGCCGGTCGGTTACGGCATCTGCGGCTCCGATAGCGCGTGGCGGCACCTCATGAAGGTCCATCATGGCACCCTGTCCCACGGCTCCCCGGCCCCGAGTCCACCCATCGATCGCCTGGAAACGGATCTTCATACCAGCGGCCCACGGCCCATGGAGGGATTTGCCTTGTCCGTCCTGCATACCGCCGGCAACTCGTCCGCGCATCGCACACTCGCCTTCGTCCTCGCAGCTGTCATCAGCCTCTCGGGCTGCATATTCGCCCCCGGGCAGCATCTCGACACCTCAGATCTTCCTCACATGGGCTTGCCGGAAAGCCCCCGCTTCGAGCTGGTGCCCATTACCCCCAGCCTGGTGATCGCCCAGGAGTCCGCCCGCGTCGTCGAGGGACTGCCGCCCGAACTGACCGGCTACACCCCCGGCCCCTACCTGATCGGAATCGGCGACGTGCTCAGCATCACTGTCTGGGAGCACCCGGAACTGACCACCCCGGCGGGGGCGCAGCAGGCACCCGACGCCAACGGACGCTTGGTGCGTCCCGACGGCCGGCTGTTCTACCCCTACATCGGCGAAGTCGAGGCCGCCGGCCTGACCATCGAGGAACTGCGCAACACCATTGCTACGCGGCTGGCCCGCTACATCGAAAGCCCGCAGGTGGATGTTGCCGTGACCCGCTTCGGCGGCCGCCGGGCGATTCTCACCGGGGCCTTCGGCACCACCGGACCGTTGCCCCTGACCACCGTCCCGCTGACGCTGCCGGCGGCCATCGGCCAGGCCGGCATAAGAACCGGGGATGCCGACGTCGCCAGGCTGATCCTCAAGCGCGATGGTCGTGAATACCGCCTCGACCTCGACGTCCTGAACCGCGGCGGCTCGGAACTGGAGCGCATCTACCTGAAGGACGGCGACCAGTTGCACCTGCCCACCAACGACAGCCGGCGAGTCTTCGTCCTGGGCGAGGTCGTCGTGCCCGGACCACTGCCCTTCAGGAGCCGCAGTATGACCTTGACCGAGGTGATCGGCTCGGTCAGGGGCCTACGCCAGGAAACCTCCAATCCGCAGGCCGTCTACGTGATACGCGGTGTGAGGGATCTCGAACGGGAAACGGCCAAAGTCTTCCAGCTGGATGCCAAGTCGCCGACCGCCCTGGTGCTGGCCTCACATTTCCATCTCGAGCCACAGGACGTGGTGTTCGTCGGTGCCGCCGGCATCACTCGCTGGAACCGCTTCATCAGTCAGTTGTTCCCCTCGGCCAGATTCATTAATACCGGCTTTGATCTGGAGGACGATATCCGAGGTCGATAGTCGAATGATCTGTCATGCGCGGGTCCTAGCGCTTTTGCACATCAGGCTCACTCAGGAGGGCCTGATCGATCGGGAAACCTGGATGATCGATTTGAAAGCGCTCCATGAACCCCATCTTCAACCGAGGTAATGGCCCGCCGATGCTGTGCTCCCGATTTCTTTCTGGAGCCAGCCACCATGATGCGACCCGACGCCAA
>NZ_BAAGYK010000110.1:0-2378 GCF_054779355.1 Azotobacter armeniacus | reverse complement strand
CTCCACCCGTGGCAGTTCGGCCGGCAGTGGTTTGCGTTTGCCACGGCGCTTGATCGGGGCGACGCCTTCTTCGGCCTCGGCGATCTCTTGTGCTTCGGCTTCAATGGCAGGCGCCGGCTCTTCGGCCAACTGCTCGGCTTCGTTGAACATCGCCAGTTGCGGTGAGTCCGGGTCGATACTGCACTCGGATTTCGGGCCGAACAGGCGTTGACGCAGCAGGGCGACCTGTTCCTGAAGCTGTTCTATGCGAGCATCCTTTGCCGACATCTGCTCGTTCGCCGACAGCAATAACTGCTTGAGCAAAAGCGGATCGTCGGGAAGGGTGTCGGGCATAAAGGTCATGGAGCCGGATTATACCGGCTCAGGCCACATAGCGCGGCCTCAACACCCGGTGCGGGCGGTTGCGCCAGAGGTCGAAGCCATCCAGCAGCCAGTTCAACTCCTCGGCGCTGAGGACGATGGCCTCGTCGCTGGGCTCTGGCGGCACCTTGAAGCGCTCGGCCTCCAGGCGCTTGAGCCAGAGACAGAAGCCGTTGCGCTCCCAGTACAGGATCTTCACCCGATTGCGCGCCCGGTTGAGAAACACGAACAGCACCGGATCGAACACCGCCACCTGGATATCCAGCTCGACCAGGGCGGCGAGGCCGTCGATGGATTTCCGGAAATCGACAGGCTTGGGATAGAGGTAGACCTTTTCGACCTTGGCGTCGGGTCGCATCATGATGACGGGCTCCAGAAAGAAATCGGGAGCACAGCATCGGCGGGCCTTTACCTCGGTTGAAGATGGGGTTCATGGAGCGCTTTCCGTCGAAACAGTACAGCTCGGTGTCTTCGCGCTCCTCCCACTGCCGAAGCTCTGCCAGCAGGCCTTGTGTGGCGCGGAAGCCGCTCTCGTTACGCCGCCCTTTCAGCGACCGCCGGGCACGCTTGAAGCTATACCCCAGATTTCAAAGCCCGCTTGACCGTGGCTGTGCAGGAGGTTTTGCCGGTTTCCTGCTGCAGGCGTGCCTGGACGGTTCTTATCCGGTGGGGATGCTCGGCCACCAGGGCTTGCAGCCGTTTCCGGTCGCACTCGTCGTAGATGGCCGGCCGACCGCTGCGGGCCTTGTCCCTGAGCCCCTCCAGGCCATCGGCTTGCCAGGCATCGAACCAGATGCGACACGGTCTCGCGCGTGACCGCCAGAATGTCGCTGATCGGGTTGATGCCGTAGCCCTTGTGACTGAGCACGATGGCATGGACACGACGGCGCAAGGCCGGCTTCTCGCCTTGCGTATAGGCATCCATCAACGCCTGGAAGTCTGTGTCGGCAAGAGGCGACACGAATTTCATGGGGGGCTCCGGTAGCCACTGGGACAAGGCAACCAGTATGCCGGAAAATTTCCGTTCAGATACTTAACGTTTGGTTAAGGGGCGGGCTTTAGCCCGTCCCAGTGAGCGCAGCGAGCGATTTGAACCATTTGTTAGCGTTTCGGACCATGATTGATCTTGTTAATTCTTGCTCTGATCGTATCAGAGTTGTTTTTTAGGAAGCTCGACTTGCGGGCATAAAAATCGTATTGACTTGAAACTTCCGCGCTTCCAGTCTTTAAATTTACTACTCTGTAGTGCCCTGTATGAGTTCCAGTGGAAAATATCACTACATCGCCAGTCTTTGTGGTAAACAACTGTACTTCGTTTTTATGCAATAGATCTCTTATTTCTTGCTTCGGGTGTTTAAATTTATTGGCATAATCAGCGCTAGCGATTGCGACAGTTGGGCTAACTGCTTTGATAAAGGCGGATGTTGTAAAGCCATTGTTTGCACCATGGTGCGCTAGGATCATGACGTCTGCTTCTTTATTAATTGTTCTCTGCCTTCTAAGGCCGGATGCAATATTATTGCATTCAACATCACCAAGGCTTAATACATTAAATGAACCTGATCTAAAGTGCTTGACGGTTGAATTGTTGTTTGAGCTGTTTTCATCGATGAATTTCGGATGGTGTAAGGTGTCTCGATAGCCGTAATTTTCAGCATTTTCTAGGCTTGAAATATATTCGGGTGTGACGCTCACGATTTTTCTTCGACTTTTCTCTTTTGCCTCATATGCAAGAATTATTCTAAGGCTTTCTTTTCCTGAATCTGTGTGTGGTTCGTACCCAGGGTATTCTATTTTTCTTGGATTGAATTTCTCAAGTATTTTCTCAAGTTGCGGCGGTGAGCAGTGATCCGTGTCCCAAGAAGTAATATGCAGGTTTTCTATTCCATCGGCATTGCATAGCCTAATTTCTTGATTATTAACGCGGCAATCAAATTCACGATATAAAGGGACATGAAAAAGATCGATGCCCGAAAGCTCTCTCGAGAAACTCAGGACCAGATGCGACGCCTGGCCAT